>JACQVL010000205.1 GCA_016209865.1 Candidatus Latescibacterota bacterium
CCGCCGACGAAGACGGTGTCGAACGTGACGTCGCGCCAGTCCGGCTCCGCAGCCCGGTGCCCCAGCTCGACCGTCAGCGCCTCGAGAAAGCGCCGGGCCAGGTCGCCGCGCCACAGCTCGAACGAGAAGTCGCAGTACGGGCAGGCATGGGCGCAAAAAGGGATGTGAAGGTAGAGGCCAGACATAAAAACGATTTTGGATTTTAGATTTTAGATTTTGGATTATTCAGGATCGACGAGGCCATAAAGTGTGTCGTGTCCCAATCCAAAATCTAAAATCCAAAATTACTCGATCAGATGTCCGATCCGCCCCCAGCGCACCCGCCAGGGGATATGGACGAGATCGAAGGCGACCTCATACAGGATGGAGGTGAGACTGCCGAGGGGATCGTCCAGCGTCCAGAGCACCTCCGGGTCGCCGGGCTGCTCGTCCCATGACATGTAAATGATCAGGGCCTTGCCTCGGACGAGCCGCCGGTCGAGCGGCCCCCAGAACCGGCTGTCCTTGCTGTTGTCGCGGTTATCTCCCATCATGAACAGGGTCCCGGCGGGAATCTTCACCGGCCCCCAATCATCGCGGGGCCCCTGAGCACGGGAGAGCAAATCCGGGTCGATATGCTTGGCGAGCGGGGGGAGCGGTTGCTTCACCCCATCCACGTCCACGACTTTGTCCCGAACCTCGACCGTCTGCCCGCCCACGGCGATGCACCGCTTGATGTAGTCCTTCGTCGGGTCTTCCGGGTACTGAAACACGATGATATCCCCTGGCTTCGGCTCTCGAATCGCGGGCAACCGGACGTCGGAGAGGGGAATCCGCGCCCCGTAGATGAACTTATTGACGAGGAGAAAATCCCCGATCAACAGGGTATCTTCCATCGACCCGGAGGGAATCCGGAACGCCTGGATGAAGAAGGTCTTGATGAGGAACGCGGCCACCCCGGCGATGATCAGGGCTTCTGCATACTCGCGGATGACCGATTTGGAGGCGGCTGGACTCTGCGCCGTCGCGCCCGAGACCGCTGGCTTCCGCTTGCTCCCAGGCTGCGAGCGCGTCCGTCGCTGTTCTTTGATGACCGCGCGACTTGAGCCGGATGACCGGGCCATGAGGCCACTCCGATTTTGGATTTTAGATTGGCGATTTTGGATTATTCAGGATCGGCGAGGCTATAGAATGTGTCGTGTCCTAATCCAAAATCCAAAATCTAAAATCCAAAATTATTCAATCAAATGTCCGATCCGGTTCCACCGGACGCGCCAGGGAGTATGGACGAGGTTGTACCCGACGATCGTGGTGAGGGATGAGAAACTCTGAGCGGGCTGCGACCAGGACCAGGTTAACGTCGGGTCTTCGGGCTGCTGATCCCACGACCAGTAGATGATCAACGCTTTTCCTTTCACCGTCCGCCCATCCACAAACCCCCAGAATCGACTGTCCGAGCTACTGTCCCGGTTATCCCCCATCACAAACAGATGCCCCTTCGGGACGACCTTCGGGCCCCAGTGATCCCGTGGGTTCTGCTGGGCCGGGACGATCATCGGGTCGACATGCTTCGCGTTCGGGGGATCGGACACCGGGCGGCCGTCGACGTAGACGACCTTGTCCCGAACCTCGACCGTCTGGTCCTCGATGGCCACACACCGTTTGATGAAATCTTTCGTCGGGTCTTCCGGGTACGGGAAGACGATCACGTCCCCCGGTTGCGGGTCGCGGAGGCCGGGGAGTTTGATGTCCGTGAACGGGACTTGCGGGCCGTAGATGAATTTATTGACGAGGAGAAAATCCCCGACCAACAGGGTATCTTCCATCGACCCGGAGGGAATCCGGAACGCCTGCACCACATCCGTCTTGATGACGACGAACAGCAAGACGGCAAACACGATCGTCTCGACGTATTCGCGCACGATGGATTTCTGTCGAGCCACGCGACACCCCCTGTTTTGATTGCGGATTGGCGATTGCGGATTGCGGATTGAACATCCAGTCTGTCAAATCGGCAATCGGCAATTCCTCTTACCGCCGTTCGACCAGCTCGCCCTCTCCCCCGCGGATGCCCAGAACGGCTAAGAACGCCTCCTGGGGCACCTCGACGTTCCCAACCTGCTTCATCCGCCGCTTGCCTTCTTTTTGCCGTTCCAGCAGCTTCCGCTTCCGGGTAATGTCTCCCCCGTAGCACTTGGCGGTGACGTTCTTCCGCAGCGGACTGATCGTCTCGCGGGCGATGACCCGGCTTCCGATCGCCGCCTGGATGATCACCTCGAAGAGCTGGCGCGGGATCAGACGGCGGAGCCGGTTGCACAGCTCCCGGCCCCACTCATACGCTTGCTCCCGGTGGAGGATCATCGACAGCGCATCCACCGGGCCCCCGTTCAACAAGAGGTCCAGCTTGACCAGGTCCGACTCCCGGTAATCGAGGTACTCATAATCGAACGACGCATACCCCCGGCTGATCGATTTCAATCGATCATAAAAATCGAAGACGATCTCGGACAGAGGCAGCTCGTAGTGGAGGTCGACGCGGGTCGGGTCGAGGTACTCCATGCTCTTGTAGATGCCGCGCCGCTCTTTCGTCAGTCGCATGATGTTCCCGATGTACTCCGCCGGGACGACGATCTGGGCGCGGATGAACGGCTCCTCGACCATCAGGATCGAGCCGGGATCGGGCATCAGCGCCGGGTTGTCCACCTCGATGAGCGTCCCGTCCGTCTTCGTCACCCGGTACTCCACGCTGGGAAGGGTGGCCAGGATGCTCAGCCCGTACTCCCGCTCTAAGCGCTCCTGGACGATCTCCATGTGGAGCAGGCCCAGGAACCCGCACCGGAAGCCGAAGCCGAGGGCGACCGACGTCTCCGGTTCGTAGACCAGGGCGGCGTCATTCAGTCGGTACTTCTCCAGTGCCTCCTTCAGCGCCTCGTAGTCCTCAGTGGCGGAGGGATAGAACCCGCTAAAGACCATCGGCTTCGCCTCGCGGTAGCCGGGGAGCGGGATGGCGCAGGGCCGGTCCGCATCCGTGATCGTATCCCCGACGTTGGTATCCCCGACGTTCCGGATGTTGGCGATGACGTACCCGACTTCTCCGGCGTTGAGTTCGGACACGACCGCTTTATTGAGCCGCAGGACGCCGACTTCGGCAACCTCGAACCGCTTGCCGTTCGAGCACATCTGGATCTTCATCCCCGGCCGGACCTGCCCTTCAACGACCCGGATGTACGGCACCGCGCCCCGGTACTGGTCGTAGATCGAATCGAAGATGAGCGACCGGAGCGGCGCGTCGGTGATGTCGGGCGGGGGCGGAATCCGGTCGATGATCGCACACAGGACGGCATCGATCCCGATCCCCGCCTTGGCGCTGACGCGCAGGATGTCCCCCTCCTCGACGCCAAGAAGGTCGACGATCTGTTTCATGACCATGTCGATCTGCACGTTGGGCAGGTCGATTTTATTGATGATTGGGACGATCGTCAGGTTGTTCTCGACGGCTAACATCAGGTTGCTGATCGTTTGCGCCTCGACGCCCTGCACGGCATCGACGACGAGCAGCGCCCCCTCGCACGCCGCCAGGCTCCGGGACACCTCGTAGGAAAAATCCACGTGCCCCGGCGTGTCGATCAGGTTCAGGACGTACAGGTCTCCGGCCGGGGTCGAGTATTCCATCCGGATGGCGTGCGCCTTGATCGTGATTCCCCGTTCCCGCTCCAGGTCCATATCGTCGAGCACCTGAGCGCGCATGTCCTTCGGGGAGACGGTGCCGGTTCGCTCCAGCAGCCGGTCAGCGAGCGTCGACTTGCCGTGATCGATATGCGCGATGATGGAGAAATTCCGGATGTGGCTTGTTGCCATTAGACAGGCACGATGGGAAGGTGGTGGTGATCGAAGGGGAGCCGCAACGTCATCGAGGAAAGCCTCAGGAGTACGATTCGTCCGGAGCCGACTCGAACTCGGCGGTTTGGAATCCATCGATCATCTTCAGGATGACAAACGCCACCCCGACGGCGATCAGCACTGAGACGATCGGTTCGAGCCGTTGGGGCTCAGGCAGCACCGGGAACCGGTATCGCAGCCCCTCCAGGCTGGCACGCAGGGTGTTGACCACGAACTGGAATGGCGCGGCCATGGCCTTGGTCCCGGCCGTCATCTCCGGCACCCCCTGGAACCCCCGGATGATCGCCGTGCGGTACACCCATGCCACGGTTCCGGTCAGGCTCCCCAGGACTCCGACGATCGCCCAGAGCACCCTGACCGGCACGCGGCCGAAGACCAGCACCGGGGCAGGCAGCCGGTCGAGCACCTTGATCGTAAACGCCGGGGATGGCTGGAGCGGCGGTGCGTCCGCCACCGCCTGGACGACCGCACGGAGCACCGTGTAATCGGTCTGGCACGCGCGACAGTGAGTGAGATGACGGTCGAGAACGGCCCGCTGCTCATCGACGAGCGTCCCGCTCAGAGCTTCATGCATCAGGGGGTGGATCTGACGACATTCCATAAAAGTCATCACCTTTTTAAGAACGTTGGCACGTTAGCACATTAGCACGTTAAAAGATAGAGTCATACTACCTCTTTGTCAACAACGTTCTCACGTGTCAACGTTCCAACGTGTCAACGCGTCACTGGAGTTCTTGCGGCTCAAGCGCTTCAAGAGCACGACGTTTCAGCGCCTCACGCGCCCGGAAGAGATGGGCCTTCACCGTCCCGATCGGCAGGTTGAGGATCTCGCTGATTTCTTCGTACGAACAGTCTTGAATGTGATAGAGCATCAACACGGCGCTGTATTTCGGGGAGAGCGAGGCGATGAGCGCGTGAACCCGTTCCCGGAACTCATTCCGCTCGACGAGCCGGTCCGGGCTCTCCCCCCGGTCGGGCAACTGCAGCGGGACGCTCTCCTCGTCCTCCTCCATCGAGGCCTCGATCGAGGTGGCATCGAACCGGGTCTGTTTTGCTTTCGTCAGGCAGACATTCATGGCGATCCGGTACAACCAGGTGCTGAACTTCGAGTCGCGCCGGAACTGATCCAAGGCCCGGTAGGCACGGATGAACGCGTCTTGAGCGGCTTCTTCAGCATCTTCACGCTTGCCGATGATCCGGCACGCCATGCTGAAGACGGCCGTCTTGTGCCGTTCAACGAGGGTGGCGAACGCCGACCGGCTTCCCTGCTGAGACAGCTCGACGAGTTCCTCATCGCTCAGGTCCATGCTCCTCTCTCGCCGCTCAAGACCCCGATCCGGTCATTTCAAACATAAGACTACGGAGCAAGGAAGAATGTTTCATGACTGCAACGATGAACGATGAATGATGAAGAAAAGACCCATCTTACGAAGATTTTTTGGGGTTCATTCCTCATCCCGCATTCATCATCCATCGTGGCTGTTACATTCATCATTGCCCTGCAAACATGCAAGAAGAAAATGCGGGAGCGGTGAAACATTCTGTCAGGACGCCAGGTCGTACCAGTAGCACGAGCGAAGCGGTCATGCTTCAGATGGGGTGACGTCGTCGATCGCAGATTTTCTTTCAAGAGGAGGCGCTTCACATGGGAAGGTCGGGGATCTGGATGCCTCTGAATGCCTGGCCGATGCTGTCCTTCTTCCAGGGGACTGATCCGTTCGGGTCGATCGGAGGGAAGGACGGAATGAGCGGGATTACAGGCCTCATGGCGGTCATCCTCTCGACGACCTGCGCGATGATTATCTGCGCGGGGCTGGTCATCTATCTTCTCCGGCACCAGAAGATGCGACACCAGGAGAAGCTGGCGATGATCGAGAAGGGGATTTATCTCGAAACACGGAGGCAGGAGGCCGGGGTTCCGTCGCTCGCCATCATCATCCTGGTCGGGATCGGCCTGGCGACGCTCGCCTCGAACGAGGAGCCGTTCCTCGGGTTCGCGCTCTTATTCATCGGCGTCGGGCTGATCGTCCGTGACCGGCTGCTCCGCCATAAGAAGCGGACGACGGGCCGGTTGTCGACGGGGCCGTTGGAGGACAAGCCGAAACAGCAAGAGCCCTGGCAATAATGCGTCACAGTCGAGACCCAGCAAACGAAGGAGGGATTCACGCATGCCCGATATCTTCTGGATCTTTGCAGGGATTGCGCTCGTCATCTTAGCGAGCGGGTATATGAAGACGATGAAATATGCGCACGGCGGTCATGGGACGAGCGCCGAGTTGGATGAGATCAAACGGCGACTGGACCGAATCGAAGAACATTTGGACCTCAAAGAGAGTCGTTGAAGGGGGGGATGTGACGATGAACGAGAAGCGGTTGCATAAATCAGCGCATGACAAGATGATCAGCGGGGTGTGCGGGGGGCTCGGTCAGTATTTCGGGGTCGACCCGACCCTGGTCCGGATCGCCTGGGTGGCGATCTCCCTGATCTCCTTCCCGGCTGGCCTGGTGATCGGGCCGCTCGCCTACCTGGCCGCCATGCTGATCATCCCGCGGGACCCGGAGGAGATGACGCTTCCGACGGACGAGCCTCCGGCGGAACCGGAGTACAAGAGCAACAACCTGCTCTGGGGGGTGGTGCTCATCCTTCTGGCGCTCGTCGTGCTCCAGTGGCAGCGAGATCTCCTGCCCTTCCCTTTCCACCGGGGACGGGGCAATTTCTTGCCCCCCCTTGTCTTGATAGGAGTCGCGATCGTGTTGATGCTCAGATATCGGCCAGAGATGGCGGACAGACTGCGCACGATGGCAGGAGAGCGGCGGCTCTACCGCTCGGAGACGGACAAGAAACTGTTCGGGGTGTGCGGCGGGCTGGCGGAATCGTTCAACATCGACCCGACGCTCGTCCGGCTGGCCTGGGCGTTCGGCACCCTGTTGTCATCCGGGATCGGCTTGATCATCTATGCGGTCATGGCCTGGGTGCTCCCGGTCGGTCGTCCGGGGACGATTAAACCGTTGTGAGTCTGTCTGTCGTTCCAAGCGCGAGCGTGAGGGCAGCGGGTCTGCAGAGGACAGGAAGCCGCTGCCCGGCCTCGCGCTTTTTGTGTGTGGTCATTTTCCTGTTAAAGACTTGACATCTTATGGTCTCTCTTGTATCATCAACGCAGGTTAAACCGCGTGTGCTCTACGCGGGGCGCGAGAGCCCGGATGGGTTGTGGCAGCGCATGCATGGCCGCTGGCGGCGCGCGCGGGCGTTGTGGGGGGGGAGACCACCGATGCGATGTCCAGGGTGCGGAGCGGAAATCTCGGAGACTGACCAGGAACAGTGTCCGTCGTGCCAGACCCCTTTGCTTCAAGCCGGGACGTTTCCTCCGGAGACGGCACCAGACTTCACGGCGCGACCGGCACCCCTTGCAGCCGGGACGCTCGTCCGGGAACGGTACACGATCCTGGATGTCCTGGCGCGTGAGGAAGACCGGACCGTCTATGTCGCGACCGAAGGGGGAAACATCCGGCGGTGTGTGCAATGCGGTACGTCGACGCAGGGGGCGGAGAGCGAGTTTTGCGATGAATGCGGGGCCGAGTTGTTGCCCGGACGGTACCGGGTGACCGAATGGTGGACCGGGGTGGACCTGGCGGGCCTGGACGCGTTGACCCGGTCCGGTCTGACCCATGACGGCTGGGTCGCCCCGATCGATTGGTTTATCTGGGATGGACGCCGGTACATGGCGCAGGTCGACCGCGACGGCCAGTCACTGCTGGCGATGAGCCGCCCGTCCGATTGCCTGGAGGTGCTGACCTGGGGGTTGACGCTCGGTGAAGCCATCAAGACGCTGCATACAAATGGGTTTGCCGGTCTGTTCCTCCATCCGAAGGATGTGATCGTCACCCCAGACCGCCGGATCAAGATCGTGGATTTTCGAGATATCGTCGTCTATCCGGGCGGGCCGTCACTTCCTCAGGAGGCGGTGACCGCGGCCCAGCAGCAGGACATCCAGAATCTGGGGATGATTCTCACATTTCTCTTGAGTAACGGGCACGATCACCCGGAGACGCCCTGCGACACCCCGTCGTTTCAGTCCATCGTCACACGGATGGCATCGAACGGGTACCCTGAAATCCAGACCGCGCTCGATGACCTCCGGGGACTGCTCACGCCGACGCCGGTGACTGTGCCTCCTGCCGTCGAGCGCCCCCGGCCGCGGCGGAAGGGTTTGCAGTACCTGGTGGCGAGCCGGTCCGACATCGGTCAGGTCCGGGGATTGAACGAGGACAGTCTCATCACCCTCGACCTCTCCACCATCCGGGAGTCGAGCAACGAAGCGGTGGGGGTGTACATCGTGGCGGATGGGATGGGGGGCCATGAAGGGGGTGAGGTCGCCAGCCGGATTGCCGTGGGCACGATCATCTCCCACCTGGTTCACCCGGCCCTCCAGCCAACCCTCGCCGGGGGGACAGAGGGGCTGGATGAAGAGGTGTACGCGACCGCCCTCAAGGACGCCATCCATGCCGCCAATCAGGCAATCCTGGCCGCGCGACGGGAGAATTATACCGATATGGGCGCGACGGTCACGGCCGCCCTCGTCGTCGGGTCGTTCGCGTGCGTGGCCAACGTCGGGGACAGCCGGGCGTACCTGTTCCGGGAGGGGCGGCTCAAGCAGGTGACGATCGACCATTCCTTAGTAGCCAGGATGATCGCAGTCGGGATGGTCCGGCCAGAGGAGATCTATACCCATCCTCAGCGGAACCAGATCTACCGGGCCTTAGGAGACAGCACGAAGCTGGAGGTCGATCTGTTTCGGCTCACCTTGGTGCCGAGCGATCGTCTGATCCTGTGTTCCGATGGGCTGTGGGAAATGGTCCACGACCCTACGTTCGAGGCGATCCTCGGCGAGGCGGAGTCGCCCCAAGATGTGTGCGAGACGCTGGTGGCGGTTGCCAATGCGCATGGCGGGGAGGATAATATCTCAGTCATTGTCGTACAGGCGGTCGAGTGCGAACACTGAGCGGCCAGGAGCGCATGACGGACGGACGGGAGCGGGACGGTGCCAGAGGATCATCCTTTCCGACGGATCAGGGGCGCGGCGACGAGGTGAGGGGCGGTGAACAACCTCTTAAAATCTGGGACAGTCCTGCAGAGCCGGTACCGGATTCTGCGCGTCATCGACCAGGGGGGCATGGGGGCCGTCTACCTGGCGGAGAACCTTCGGCTGTTCAACAAGGTCTGTGCCGTCAAGGAAATGCTCGACAATTTCTCCACCCCGGCAGAACGGCAAGAGGGTATCCGGCAATTCGAGCAAGAGGCGAAAATCCTCTCGTCCCTGCGCCATTCGAACCTCCCTATCGTCCAGGACTACTTCAGCGAGAGCACCCGGTATTACCTCGTCATGGACTACATCAAGGGGAGAACCCTGGAAAGTCTCGTCGAGACGACGCCAGACTTTCTCCCCGAATCGGTCGTCCTGAAATGGTGCGCCTCGGTCTGTAACATCCTCGAATACCTCCATGCCCAGCGCCCGCCGATCATCTTCCGGGATCTCAACCCGCGCAACATTATGGTTGAGGACGGGACGGGAGAGGTCAAGCTGATCGACTTCGGCATCGCCCGGCTCTTCAAGGCGGGCAAAAGCTCGGACACCCTCAGCCTCGGCTCGCCCGGCTATTGCCCGATCGAGCAGTACGGCCGCGGGCAGACCGACGCCCGGTCGGATGTCTACACCCTGGGCGCGACGATGTACCATCTGCTGACGAAGAAAGTCCCGGTCGCCGCTGTGGAGCGCATCAAGCCGACCCCAGCGCTGCTCCAGTCGCCCCGCCAGATCAACCGGCGTCTGTCCCCGGAGGTGGAACAGGTCATCCTGAAGGCGATGGAGATCAGCCCGGACAAACGATTTCAGACGGTCGCCGAGATGCGGCAGGCGCTGTCCCATCCTCAGGCGCAGGCATCCGCCGCCCCGCGGCCAGCTCCGCCGCCGCCCCGGCAACAACCGGCTGCCCAGCCGCCCCCGCGGCCCCAATCAAAGACCATCCCCAAGTCCGCGCCCCAGCCGCCGTCGAGGCCGCGCTCACACGGGATGCTCTGGTTTATCTTGCTCTTCATCATCAGCGCGGCGCTCGCGAACTGGCTCAACGACTGGCAGAACCGGCGATCCGGAGCGGATGCCCGGCCGCGAGGTGCCCGGAAGCTCGACGTGCCCGGATCAGCCACCGACCGGGTGAGCTTGATCACCGGGGACCGGACAGACTGGTGGCGGATGGACGTCGACCATCCCTGCACCCTCAAGGTGACGGTCATCCCCTTAGATGCGGCGGGCAGGGTCCGCCTGGCGGTGTACGCGGACAACGGCCGGACGGTGCTCGATAAAGGAACCGTCCGGGCGAACCAGGCCGAAGCGATCGTGGCGGCGGATAGCCAGCACCCCCTGCTCGCCCAGGTGATGGCGCCCCGGCTGTGGGACTGGACCCGGTACACGATCAAGACCGAATTCACCCACGAGCGTCCGACCGGACTCTCCACGGCGTTGTTGCTCAGTCGCTCGCCCTCAGTTCCGCAGCCCGGAAGCAACACGACCCCGGAGGGCGCGCAGCCGCTGGCCGTCGGGACGGCGGTCCAGGGGAGCCTCGACCCGAGCCGCGGGCACGGGACGACGTGGTGGCGCGTCCGGGTCCCGACGACGGGGACGCTCACGGTCATGCTCAACCCCGGTACCCCTTCTCCGGTCGCCTTAGCGGTGTATGGGCCTGACGGGGCTGCACGATTGACCCCCTCCGCGAGCCGGACCCCGGGGAACGTCACCGTGAGCGTGCTCGGCCCAGAGAATTATTACATCAAAGTATCCGCGCAGGGGGCCGGAGAAGCGGGCCCGTACACGATCACGACTCGATTTTTCGACGACCCGGAGACGTTCTCCGGCCCGGACAGGGCCCCAGCGGGCGCGAACGACCTCCCGCTTCAGGAGAGCGTCCACGATACCGTCGCCTACGCGCAGGGGGACCGGACGGACTGGTGGCGGATGGAATTCCCCGCCTCCGGGCGGCTGACGGTCGACCTGCGGGCCGACAGTCCGGACGCGGTCCGGATGCGCGTGTACCGGGCGGTCGCCGTCCGCCAGCGCCAGCCGGACGACTACGGCCTTCCGTTGAAGGAGATTCAGGGTAACGATGAGGTCTCGGTCGAAGGGAAAGCTGGAACCGTCTACTACGCCGCCGTATCGGGGGATCGCCCGACCGACGCCAGCCGGTACGAACTCAGCGCCGACTTCGAGATCGACCCGGAAGCCAACTCTGGCCAGGATGCCCAGCCCGCCGGAGCCAGGCCGCTTCCGCTCAACGGCAACGGCCGGGGCAGCGTGGATTACGGCCGGGGAGACCGGTCCGACTGGTGGCGGGTGGTTCTTCCCGGCAAAGGGACGCTGACGGTCACCCTCACCGGGTACCGGGCGTCGGCGGACCTGCAACTCGAACTCTACGACCGGACCGGGACGGCCAGGCTGGGCGAATCGACGGCGGACCGGAGCAGTCGTGAGGAACTCTCCCTCGACCTGGAGGACGGCGGCCCGTACCTGGTCAAGGTCTACGCGGACGCCTCAGACGATGCCAGCCCGTATGAGTTGAGCACCTGGTACACGGTCGACCCGGAAGCCCGCTCAGGCCTGGATGCGACCGAAACGGGCGCGACCGAGCTTCGGCTGGGGAAACCGGTGACTGGGAGTGTGGATTATGACGCCGGGGATCGGACGGACTGGTGGAAAGTGCGAGTCCCCGCCGCCGGGACCCTGACGGTTGAACTCAAAGGGGCGCAGTTCATGATGGACCTTGACCTCAAGGTCTACGACAGTGCCGCCTCCGCTGTGCTGGCCGAGTCTTTGGCACGCCGGAGCAGCCGGGAACGAGTGTCCATCCCCGTCAAGACGGCAGGATGGTACTCCATCGAAGTGTACGCGAACGAGCCGGGCGATAGCAGCGGGTACACCCTGACTGCGGCGTTCACGCCAGGGAAAAATAAGTGACGAGTGACAAGTGACGAGTAGAGATAAAGAGAGAAATCTCTGGGGTGCTGAGAGCCGTTTGGGGTCGTTATTCTGATCCCTGGTCATTCTCCATTGATCGCTGATCTTTTCGCTCGTCACTTGTCACTCGTCACTTGTCACTGACTTCACTTACTCTACGGAGGACACGTATGGCTGGAGAGGTCACACTCCACTGTCTCATCAACCGGCCGATCTTTCCGACGACGCCAGGCCCGCAGTCGGTGTACGTCCTGATGGAAATCAAGCCGGCCACGAACCAGGTGTTCAGTCGCACCCCGGTGAACTTCAGCCTGGTGCTCGACCGCAGCGGGTCGATGGTCGGTGAGAAGATCGAGAACGTCAAACAGGCGGTCGGGCATGTTCTCGACCATCTCGCGCCAGACGACCTGATCTCGCTCGTCCTGTTCAACGAGCGATCCCTCGTCTCCCTGCCCGCGCAGCACATCCAGGACGTCGCCCAGCTCAAAGCGCGGGTGAACGCGTTGAAGGCGGAGGGAGGCACGTCGATGTCGAAAGGGATGCAGGACGGGTTGAACGAGCTGAAGAAGCACACCGGCCCCACCCGGATCAGCCGGATGCTGTTGTTGACCGACGGCCAGACCTGGGACGATGAGGCGGACTGCCAGCACTTAGCGTCGGAGGCGAAGCTGAGCGGGGTGACGATCACCGCCTTAGGGGTCGGGGACGACTGGAACGAGACGCTGTTAGACGCGATCGCCCGGAACAGCGCCGGGCGGGCGGACTACATCGACTCCCCCGCGAAGATCGTCCAGCTCTTCAAGGATGAGGTGCGCCAGCTCCAGGACGTCGTCGTGCAGGGAGTGAAGGCGGCCTTACGGCTGAGCAAGGGCATCGAGCCCCGCCGGATTTACCGGGTCATCCCGGACATCATCGACCTGAGCCACACCGCGCTGTCTGACCGGGATGTCGTCGTCGACCTGGGGGCGCTCGACAAGCAGCACGGTCAGACCCTCCTGATCGAGCTGGTGTTCCCGTCCCGGTCGGCGGGCCGGTACCGCGTCGCCCAGGCCGAGGTCTCGTACACCGTCCCCGGCGCTCCGGTGGGGAGCGAGACGGTCAGAGCCGACGTTATCATCACGCTGTCTGACGATCAGACGCAGACACGCCAGCAGGTCGGGGCGGTGATGAACATCGTCGAGCGGGTGACCGCTTACCAGCTCCAGCTCGAAGCCAAAGAAGCGGCGGCGGCGGGCAACATCGCCCGGGCCACCCAAAAGCTCCGGGAGGCCGCCACCCGGCTGCTCGACATGGGAGAGGCGGAACTGTCTCAGGCGGCCACCCAGGAGGCGAAGAACCTGGAGCAACAGGGCCAGATGTCCTCGACCGGGACGAAGAAGCTTCAGTATGGGACGAGAAAGTTGACGCAGCGGTTAGAATAAGGCAAGGACGAAGTACGAAGGACGAAAGGGATAAAACAGCCCGTATTTTCGTACTTCGTACTTCGACCTTCGTCCTTGCTCTTTATGACAAGGAGGTTCAGACATGGCAACCTGTCCAGCATGTGGCGCGCAGAATCTCGACAGCGCGAAGTACTGTGATGATTGCGGGGCGGAACTCCCTGCTCCCGCCGCCAGCCAGCCGTCCGAGTCAGCCCCGCCCGAGGCCGCGCCGGCGGCCGCGGCCTCGGGCGCGCACCTGGTCGTCGCCAGCACCGGTGTCACGATCCCACTCTCGAAGCCGGAGACCGTCATCGGCCGGGAAGACCCGGTCAGCAACATCTTCCCGGACATCGATACCACCCCGTTCGGCGGCCTCGAAGGGGGGATCTCCCGCAAGCACGCGAAGATCACCGAGCAGGGCGGACAGTACCTGATCGAGGACCTGAACAGCACGAACTACACCTTCGTCAACAAACAACGGCTCGACCCTGGCCAACCTCAGCCGCTGTCGCCGGGAGATGAGATCCGGCTCGGCCGCCTCGTGTTCACATTCATGGTCTAAGTCGGTGGCCGGTAAAGACCATTCTCCAAGATGAGGAAGAGCCATTCATGTCCCAGCCGGTCCGTCTGGCCTTCGTCGGATGCGGGCATTGTCTGTCCATCAGTTTCGGGCCGGTCCTGCCCTTCGTGGACGGCCTGGAGGTGGTGGCGGCGGTCGATCTGGATGACCGCGCTTTAGCGCGGGCGAGGGACGAGTACGGCATTCCCAACGGCTACCACACCCTCAAGGAGTGCCTGGATACGGAGCGCGTGGATGCGACCCTGATCGCAACCCCGGTCTATGAACATTGCGCGTTGGCGGTGGACTGCGCGCGGCGCGGGGTGCACGTCCTCCTGGAAAAACCGATGGCGCGGACGCCTGCGGAATGTGACGAGATCATCGCCGCCCACAAGAACGCGGAGACCGTCCTAATGGTCGGGTTCATGAAGCGGTTCAACCGCTCGATGCTGAAGGCGGCGGAATTGCTGGAGCAGGGCGCGATCGGGCAGATGATGGGCATCCGCCATAACTGGGACTGGGGCGGGAACGAGAGCGCCCGGTTCGGTCCCCACTGGCGCGGGAAGCGGCAGACGTGGGGAGGCCAGTGGCAGGACCACGGGTCGCACAGCGTCGATCTGGCTCACTGGTGGGCTGGGCCGATCCGTTCGGTCATCGCCACGTTCGATATCACCGAGCCGTTCCATGAAGTCGAGAACGAGTACAACGTCATCTGTACGCACGCGTCGGGGGTTCGCAGCGTCCACCAGAGCACGAAATTCTTCCACCGGGAGAACGAAGAGCACTACCTGATCTTCGGGGAGACCGGCACGATCGAGCTCCGGCATGCGTCCGGGGTGTGGCAGCATACCACTCCCTACGAGCTGTACCTCCACCGCTACGGCCGGGTGCGGGAGAACCACCGGCCGCCGTTCAGCACGAACTGGCTGGAAGAGGGAAAACGGTTCGGTCAGTATAAGGTCGAGCTGGAGCACTTCGTCGAGTGCGTGCGGACGCACGCCCAGCCCCTGGCCAGCGGGGAGAGCGGCCGCGCGGTGGTGGAAGTCCTCAGCGCGGCATACCTCTCCGCGCAGGAAAAGCGCGAAGTGACGCTGCCCCTCACCGAGACCCTGGATTATGAGGAATTCTTCCGGAGCATCATTCCCCGGGTTCCACCCCGGTATCATGGGTGAGAGTAACGAGGAAACGGTTTTTGTTTCATTCGTAGTCCGCGAAACGGCTTGACAACCTTCAGACTCTTTCCTACTATTGCAGCGGAAGGGCGATTCCCCCGAGTCGTGCTCCAACGATCTCACGGTCGGTGGCTGATCGCTTTGTGTCTGTTCTTCGGCTTCCTTGACTACGGTGAGGTGACTCGATGTCCCACCTCCGCGTCGGATTGATCGGCTGTGGGTTCATTTCACGGTCGCATCTGACTGGATGGCAGGGGGTGGAGGATGCTCAGGTCGTCGCCGTGTGCGATGTGAACCATGGTCGTGCGGAGGCACGAGCGGCGGAGTACGGGATTGGGGTGATCTATCCTGACTATCGGGCGATGCTTGCCGCGGAGCGACTGGACATCGTAGACCTCGCAACGCCTGCACACACCCATCGTGGGATCGTCGAGGCGGCGGCGGCGGGTTGTCATATTCTCTGTCAGAAACCATTCGCGGAGACACTGGTCGATGCGTGCGCGATGGCGGACGCGGCTGAGTGTCATCGTGTGACGTTAATGGTCCATCAGAATTTCCGGTGGCGGTTTCCCTATCCGACGATCAGGCATGCCATCGTCACGGGGTTGATCGGAACTCCCTTCTATGGCCGGATCACGCAACGTATCGGTTACATGCTCCCCCGTCCGGACGACGGGCGTGTGCCAGGCCTTGAGAACCAGCCGCAGTACCGGAACCAGCAACGGTTGATCACGTTTGAAATGGCACTCCATCACGTCGATCTCACGCGATATCTGTTCGGTGAACCGGAGAGTGTCTACGCCCAGATCAGGAATATTGCTCCATATACCGCGGGAGACGATTGTGTCCACATCACCCTGCGGTATGGTCGGGTGATTGCTCTCGTCGACGATAGCTGGTGTTCTCCAGGGCTTCCGGTCGGGGAAGGATGTCGCGTGGAAGGGGATCATGGAGTTCTCTCTTGGGACGGCGCGCAGTTGCTCCTTGCCCAGGATGGACGACCTCCCCAACCCCTTCCCCCTGTCGCGGGAGATGGCGTTCGTGATGAAGGGGCTGTCTTCTCGGCAGTTCAGCGGTCGTTCGTCTCGTGTCTCCGCACCGGAGCCATCCCACCGACCAGCGGGCGGGATAACCTTCGGACCCTGGCTGCTGTGTTAGCCTGCTACGATTCGGCGGAGCAGAAGACGATTATCCCACTTCTTCAGGATTGACGTGATGGCTCGTCTCTTGCGGATTATCCAGTACGTCAACGGCGCGATCGCGTTCCTGGCGATCTCGCTGGTGTTCCGGGGTCTCATCCCGCTCTGGCGTCTGACGAAACGGTACCTGGCGGGTGGATCGGCGGGTTAACTCAAAAAATCCTTGACAAGGGGGAGAAGCCTCGTATATTAGCTGATGTTTTCTCTTCTCGTTTCTGATTTGTCTGATTGCCTTGAGGAACCAGCATGATGCCGCGCAAGCCCTCCATTCCCACGATCGCCATTCTGTCGGGCGCTATGATCATCACGATTCTAGCGCCCATGACCCGGGGAGGGGACTGCGTGCGCTAAGAAGACAGTGCACTCACCATCACACGGGCCATGGGCGAAGCGGTTGTCCATGGCCTGTGTTCGTTTTGTCTGTTGCGGCCATGGACGCTTCTTTGTCCATGGCTTTTTTTATGCCGGCAAGGAGTCGGTCATGCAACAGACGTTCTCCATCGTATTGAAGAAGAAAGATGACGCATTGGCGCGGTTGTACGGATTGCTCTGCGGCCGCGCGTTCCGCATCCAGAGCACGACCGTCGGGGCGACGGAAGACGATCGGTACTGGCGGGTGACGTTGGTCACCAGTCCTGAGGAGATGAAACTCGATAAACTCGTCAAGGAATTAGGACGACTGGTAGACGTCGTCGAGGTGACGAACCTGACGGACACGACGCATGTGAGCCGCCAGTTTGCGCTCATCTGGGTGCAGAGTCGGCCGGAGCATCGTCCGTCGGTCGAGCGGCTCGTCTGGCGAGACGGCGGGCAGGTGATCCAGGACACCCCGGCGGGCCTGACGATCCAGGTCATGGGCTGCCAGGAGGACATCGAGACCCTGGCACAGGCCCTCCGGTCCTACGGGCCGATCCGGATGACGTGGGTCGGACTGGTCGCCGTGAACACGTCCTCCGTCCTCACAGACGAGCAGCCGGTCTATCAAGCGGCCGGGATGGCGTGATAAACATCGCAGGGGAGCAGAAGAACAAGGGGGCAGCGGGGGAAAATTTAATCCCCTCTGCTCCTCTGCCCCTCCGTCCCTCTGTCTCTCTTCATTCCAATCTCACCCGCGCCACCACCCACACACTCCCGTCGGACGGGACGATCAGGTCGAACAAAAGTCCCTGCTCCCCCTTTCGGCCTCGCACGTTCATCGCTTTCACGGCGTCGACCGCGCTGGCCAGCCGATTGACGATGGCCAGACCGACCAGATAGCCACTCCGGACCCGGGCGCGTTCGCTCGACCGGCGGATGGAGAGGTACATCTTGCGGGCGGCGGCGCTGTCCCACGTCCAGGCGGCGTCGCCCGTGTAGAGCCGGGCGTGCTCCCGCTGGGTGAGCTGCTGCTCTTCGTTGTAGACCGCGTTGCTGGGATAACTCCCGATGATCCGAAAGTAGGAATCGGGTTTTCCGCCCAGACTGACGCTCGCATGCTCGGCGGCGTAAACCCGGGCGTCGTTCGTCCGCCAGCGGCCGAAGACCCGGAACACCGTGAACCCCGTCCAGGCCGCCGCCTCTGCGACGAAGAACACGCGCGCACGGCCCCAGTCGCCCGCATACCCCTCGCCCAGGCCGGGGACGAGCAGGGACAGGAAGACGGCTTTGCGGAGGGATTGGTGTGAGGCGGAATCGGTCAGTGACGAGTGACGAGTGACGAGTGACGAGCGGTCAGGGGTGCGAGCTGAATCAGGCATAGCCGATGAGGGACGCAGGGTGGTGTGAGTCGTGTCTGCTGTTTCCTGACCGAACGCAGGGGATGTCAAAAGGCCCGCCGCCAGGAGCGCGAGGAGGAGAAGTGCGATTTTGGATTTTGGATTTTGGATTTTGGATTGGAGAGTGCCAGACACGATGACAGTATCCTCAGAAGGTAAACCACACGGTTGCCCAGGAGGAGAGCGAGAGTGGATCTCCATCGAACTGCAATCGCAATCGTGACTCGCCTGATGCCCCCCGGCCTGATCGTGCCGCAAGCGCCGCGTCGATCGCGCTGACCAGATGGTTGACGAGCACCGCGCTCACCGAGTACGTCGCCCACTTATACGCCTGGTTCATGTCATGCCGCATGGCGACGTACGACCGCCGGTTGGGCGACAGTCCGTTGAGCGCCGGGTCGTCGTCGTCCCATCCGCGCCGGAATTTCTCGTACTTGCCGATTTGTTCATAGTACTGCTGGCTGCCATGCGGCCCGAGCGGCTCTCCCACCGAATTGTCCGTACATTCCGGCATGCACCGTGTGCTATCCCAGTGCGCGTCCGCGAACGCGTACACCGTCCGTTTCCGGCTGTTCCCCGTCCGGTTGAGGAGGACGTACGCGGTGATCCCGCCGAGTTCGAGCGCGCTGAGCGCGAGTCCCCGTTTTTTCCCGACGTAGAGTTGTCCGGCGCCCGGAAAGATCGCAGACAGTAGGAACGCTTTCCCCGGACTCTTCCCCGCCGGTCGTTCGACCGCGGTCGTCGAGTCGGGCGTCTGGACGAGTCGGAGAGACTGGACGGGACGGAACGGTTGACCGGACACGGAGCCGGCGGAAAAGACGATCACGGCGGTACAGAAGAGCACGACGCCCTTTAACATACCTTTCTCCCTGTTTTTACCGATCACCGACCACCGACCACCGTCACTTCACCACCGCAATCTTACAGAACACCGCATCCCCGCCCGCGCTGTCCCGCGCTTCCACCCGGCACAGGTAGACGCCGCTGGCCGTCCCCCGGACATCCCATCGGATCTCGTTCTGGCCGGGGTTTCCAGGCCCCTCGAATTCATCGACGACCTCGCCCGTGAGGGTGTAGATCCGGAGATGGATACTCGCGCTGCGGCCAAGCCGGTACCGGATGCCCGCCGATCCGCCGTTCACCGGGTTGGGGTAGCAGTAGACCGACGCGGCGGCTAACAGGTTCCCCGGCGGCGTGGTACGATGCGACGGCGCGGCCATCGCGCCCGTCCGCCGGACATCGTGGGCGAGCATCGGCCAGGGCAACTGATCCGGGTTGCCCCGGAACGTCCACAGGTAGACGTACCCATCGTCGGCGCCGACGATGACCGCGATATCCCCGTTGCCCGTCAGGTCGCCTAACGCCGGGGAGGAGAGGACCGGCCCGCTCGCTCCCACCGGAAACCCGGCGGCCAGCCGGCCATCATGATGATACGCGGCGACCGTCCCGTTGGGCAGCCCGACCACGACCTCCGGGATGGCGTCCCCGTCCAGGTCCCCGATGGCCGGCGCGGAGCTGATCAGCCCGACCGGGTTCGCCCGGTCGATGACGACCGGGAAGTTCGTCACCGGCGCGCCGTTCCCGTGCCAGGCGAACACCCGGTTGGAGCCGGACACGACCACCTCCGGGAGGCCGTCTCCATCGAGATCCCCCACGGCGGGCGGCGCGATAATTTCTGCCTTCCCATCGACCGGCCAGCCGGGCAGAGGAGAGCCGGACTGATCCCAGGCGGCGACCGTCCCGTCCGCGCCCACGACGACGACGTCAAACCGGCCGTCCCCGTCTAAGTCGGCCACGACCGGGGCGGACGCGCGGCCGAGCAGGCCGGCCGGCCGGGTCCACAGCGCGTGCCCCGTCGCGTCGACGACGGCCACCCGGCCTGCGCCGGGGGTGGCGAGGGCGACGATCAGCTCATCACGCCCGTCCCCGTTCACGTCAGCGGCGGCCGGGGGCACGGAGAGCCGTTCGTTCAGCGTCTGGCTGAGGGTGACCGCAAACAGCGTCGTCCCGTCCGGACGGAGGGCGATCAGCCCGCCGGAGGACGTCCCGACGGCGATCCCGAATCGTCCGGAGTCGACCCGGAACACGGTCGGGGGGGTGAGGACGCTGCGATCGGCCTGTCCGGTCGCGGGCGGCTGGATGAGGCGGACGGGGAACCCTGGCTTCGGGTCGGCCCGCCCGTCGAGGTTCGCATCCACTGGCTTCCAGGCGTACACGCTCGACGCATCGGTGGTGATGACCTCGACCGCTCCGTCGCCGTCGAGGTCGGCGATGGCAGGCGCGGAGAAGAACGACCCGGCGGCCTCGGCAAACACCGCGGCCGGAGCGACGAGCGTATCTCCCCAGAAGGCGACCGTCCTGACGACATCCCCGTTCGGGATGAGCTTCGAGCCGTCGGCGCGCCAGGCGTACAACCGTCCGTCCCCTGCCACGATGAACGCCTCAGCCTGCCGGTCCCGGTCCACGTCCGCCAGGACGGGGGACTGGACGGAGATGGGAGTCCCCACCGCGACCGGCCAGCCGGCGCGGGTGTGACGGATGTCGACCGCCACGCGCATGACCAGGATGGGCGCGCTCTCGACCCGGATCGTCACGTGACTGTCCGCGCCGGAGTTGCTCCGGCTGTCCGGCGTCGTCGCCGGCCCGAAGATCGTCGTGTTCCCCCTGTAGAAGAGGTCTTCCGCCCGCTCTGTCTGAGAGGTGAACCCGATGTCCTGGATGCCGTCCGCCTCCTCCAGGTCGAGGAACCGGTGGTGCTCGTCCCACTGGAGCGCGTTCTCTTCCCAATTGCTGATGCCGTTGCGGTCGAAATCCCCGAACGCCACCCGCTCGTCCACGTGCCAGATCAGCACCCCGGAGCCGGGCAGGAGATAGTCGTATTCCTGATTCGGGCGTTTGCTCGCGTCGGACGGGCCGATGATGATCCCGTCCTGGAAGTGGAGGAACGCAGCGCCGTCCCCGTCCAAGTCGGTCTGCCGGTTCTCGATCAGGAAGTATTCCGACGGGGTGATCAGGGCTTTGATGACCTTCGTGCCGGTCGTCGACAGCCCGACCGCGATCAGGGGGATCAGGGCGGAATCGGCGACGACGTCCTGCGGGGTGACCCATCCTAAGAACGCCCGGGACCAGGCGCTGAATTCGACGGGCAGGGCGCCGGTGACGATCTGCTTCGTCGATCCCTCGCCGATGTCCACCGTCCCGCTCTCCCGGTCCATCAGGTCGAACGGGCCGACCCCGGTGACCGAATTGAACGTGTTGTACAGGTCGGGCAGGCCGAGCTGGTGGCCGAACTCATGCGCTAAGGTCACGTTGAGCGCCCCGATGTTCTTGTCCTGGGAGGTCGTCTCCGGTATGATGATCGTCTCCCGGATGGAGACCGCGCCCCCGTCGACGACGATCGCCGGGCGTTCGTCCCCGATCCGGAGAAACCCGGACACCAGGTCGCCCGGACTGTTGCGGAGCCGGTCATGCTGCAGGTCGGAGCCGGCATGGAAGATGAGGTAGGCGTCGTAGTCGGCAAACCGGATGGCCGGGTCCTGGTCGGCCGCGGCGAACGCATCGTGCAGGAACTCCACCAGCCGGTCGAGTCGCTGCGGGTCGAACAGATCGACATCCGGGCTGTAGTAGGCCATCTGGTGGGGCAGGGTATACGCCTGCCGGAGGCCGGCGGGGAAGACGTAGGCGGTCGTCTTAAACTGTCGGTAGGAGACTGTCTGGTAGTACGTGCTCATCGCTGCCAGGTGGCGCTCGAAGTAGAGACGGTCGTGGGGGGCCTGATCGATGATGTGGCCTTCTGCCCGCTCAAACTCCTCCGGAGTCCGATAATCGAACTGGCCGGTCCCGGTCGTCTTCGAGGTGGTGTCCGGGAGGAATTCCACGCGGATGGCCAGGATGCGAATCGTGGATGGGATGACGGGGCCGGTGGGTCGGGGCAGGCTGAAGGGCGCCGGTCGCTCAAGACGGAGCAGGTTGCGGGCGGAGACGTGATGGCGTGGAAACCTGGATGGCGTCTCCGATCCGGCTTCTGAGAGCGGGGTCACCCGTCTGGCTGGGAGCAGGTGGTCTCCGTGTGCGCTGGAGGCCAGGAGACAGAGACTCCCCAGTGCGCATACCCAGAGGCCCATCCGCGCCAACCAACCGATCCTCACGCGACCCCCAGAGGGAAGATCAGTGATGAGTGACCAGTGACGAGTGACGAGTAAGAGCAAAAGAGAACGGTATCAGGTTTGACTCGTCACTTGTCACTTCCCACTCGTCACTGCCTTTAAAACCCCGCCGTGATGGAGAATTTCGTGATGTTCTGGAGGACCGCGTTGCTCCCGCCGGTCATGTAGCTGAAGTCGAACCGGTACGTGCGCCACTGGAGGCCGCCGCCGAACGTCGGGGTGAGGGTCATGGCTCGCTTGCCGTTCGAGTTGATCTTCCCCGCCATGTCGGCGATGGCGCCAGTTCGGAGCGCGATGAAGTTGGCGTACCAGTATTCGCCCCCGACGTTCCACACCGACTCGCTCAACGAGCTGACGGTCTGTTTCGTGACGAGCGATTTATTGAAATCAGAGGCGATCGTCAGTCGATTGTACTTCCCGTCCAGCGCCTTGAGGGCGAACCCGACCTTGAGGTTCCGGGGCAACGGGTCGGCCTGGTCGGCGTCGATATACGTCACCTTCGGCCCTAAGTTCTGGACGACCCCGGCTAAGGTCAGGCGGCGGTGAATTCGGTACATCGCCCCGGCATCGACGGCGAAGGTCGTGGCGATCCCCTTCCCCACCTCCGCCCCCGCGCCGACGTTCGACAGGTTGCTCCGGATGATCTTCACGTTCGACCCGACGGCCAGGACGTTGGCGATCTTCGTCCCGTACGACAGGACGACGGCCACGTCGAAGCTGCTGAAATTGCCCAGCTCATCCCCGATTTCGTTCGTCCTGGTCTGTTCGCCGAGCGACAGGTAGGGAACGCTGATCCCGATCGTGCCCAATCCTTTGACGGGCTGGACGTAGGAAAAATAGAGGTAATAGAGATCGTCGGCCAGTTCCGGGAGCCATTTAAAGTAGGTGAACGTCAACTCTTTATGGTCCGCGTAGCCGAGCGCTCCGGGGTTCCATGCCGTGGCCATCGCGCCGTCCACGATGGCAACCGCGGTTTCGCCCATGCCGGTCGAGCGCGCGTCGGGCGAGATCCGCAAGAAGAGCACCCCCGATTCACTGACGGCGAGCGCGCGGCTCATCGGACAGATCAGGAGCGCAAGGACGAGGGACAGAGTCAATCGTTTCATAGTGAAACCTCCTTATGATTCAAAGCACGTATAGGAGTATGGGGGTATGAGACAAAACCTGTATGGGAGTATGGGGGTATGGGAGCAAGATCGACTCCCGTCATCGTCTTCTCTCCGTTTTTTCTCCCACACTCCCACACTCCCACACATCATTACTCCCTCAGAAGATTCAT
This sequence comes from Candidatus Latescibacterota bacterium, assembly GCA_016209865.1. GTDB lineage: Bacteria > JAAXHH01 > JAAXHH01 > JAAXHH01 > JACQVL01 > JACQVL01. The sequence continues at coordinate 23,433 of JACQVL010000205.1, forward strand.
CGCATCACGATCATCCGACCGACTACGGCGACGGTTTTCCGGTCCGGAGAGCGTGATCGGGCCGTGACCCGGTACAGGTATGTCCCATTGGCCAGCCGGTCTCCATCCCGGTCGAGGCCGTCCCAGTCGATCTGGTTGAATCCCTGATGTCCTGTGATGCCGTCGAGCGTCTGGATGAGCGTCCCGGCGACCGTGTACACCCGGACGGTCACGTCCGCGTCCTGCGTCAGCTCGAACGTCAACGTCGTCTTGTCGGTGAACGGGTTGGGATAGTTCATCGCGTTCGTGATGCGCAGATCCGTGTCCGCCACGACCGACAGGACGAGGGTGACCGCCGAGGGGTTATTGACGTTGTCCCAGGCCTTGATCGTCACCGTATGCGTGCCGGGGGTGAGCAACGGAAGCCGGGCGGTCAGGCTTCCGCGCTGATAATTCCCCGTCTCATAGACGAACAGGCCCGTCACGTCCCGCCGGGTCCGGGCATCCCCGTCCGTCTGCACGGTGATCTGATGCCCGACTTCTCCCGTGATGTTGATCCCGCTCTCATCGAACAAAACGATCGTCAGCGCCGGGGTGGATGAGACGAAATCGTCCGACACGAACGGCCGTCCATCGACGGACACCTCGATCGCCGGTCCGGTCGAGTCCCGCACCGCCTGGCTGGAACCTCGGAGGGGGAGGAAATCTATCGCCCCGCTCCCGTCCGTCTGCCCATCCCACGCGTAGACGCTCACCCGTCCCCGGTCCCCGCCGTACGTGATGTCCCGTGGGACGATAAACGAAGCGGCGAACGTCCCCCGCTCGACCGCGACCGATCCCCGGAACACCGACGAACCCGGTAGTTGATACACAATCCGGCCGCCCTCTGCTGTAATATACGTCACGTCTCGCGCAGAATCCAGGGTCTGGACGAAGGCCGTCCCGGTAAACCCCGTGTCCGTCGCCCCGTCCCGGATGACCTCACCGTGGACGGCGGCGGTCTGGAGCACCCGCAGGGTATCGGTGGAATCGGGGGTGAACCGGATGGCGTGTGCGGGAGCGCCCAGGGCCATCGTCGGGTCGCCGAAGAGGAGGTATTTTTCGCTGTTCTCCCGGTTCCCCGTCTGGATCTTCGCGGCCATCAGCGCCGACCCGATGGGCAGGCGGCGTTGCAGGATTCCCTCGTAGAAAAACCGGTTCAGGATGATATTCGGCGAGGGAAACGACAGCCGGGTGGCCCCGACGAACGCGACCGCCCCCCGGTTCTCAGTCCGGAGCAGTTCCTCAGCCATCGCGTCATCCGTCACTAAGTCAAACCGCCCGGCCGTGCAGGTCGCCGTGAAGAACATCGGGAGTCGGTTGCCGTTGGCCAGCGCCGGCAGGTCCCGGACGAGGTTGAACACATGCTCGTGGGCCCACAGGGTGGCCGACCCGTGTCCGACGTAGTTGACCAGGAGCGCGCCGTCGTTGAGCCGGGCGAGCAGCGCGTCGCGTGCCGCGGGCTTTTCCCCGGCGGCGTCGAGCGGGTACTCCGTCAGGTAGACTTTCTCGACGTTGAACGACCGCGGGATCCATTCCTGTGCCAGTCGTTCCGTATCCCCGGTGTGGTAAGGCTCCCCGAACGGTTGGCCGGGCGTCCGCTCGTCATCCGCCGTCAGCACGATCGTGTTCCGCCAGACCCCGAACTCCGGATGTGTTTCGTAGTCGACGATCTTCCTGACCGCGATGTCCGCCTGAGCGCGGGACTGTACGGCGAGCCGGCCGATCGCCATGTCGGGGTAGATATCATCATCAAATGCCAGGTTTCCGTTCCCGTCGAAGTAGACGAACCAGTCGTCCGTACACCGGTCCCCGCTCTCGAACGGCGGAACCCAGTTCCCCCGGCTGTTCTTCGAATGGTTCTTGTAATCGTACGTCCCATCCCCGACGAGGAGCACGTACGCGGGCCGCCGGCCGGTGGACGACCAGATGAACGTGGCGTACCGCAGGAAATCCCGGATGGCTGTCGGGTCGAACAGTCCCCAGGCGAATTCGTCGTAGATGTCCGACGTACGGGCGACGAACACCTGGAGGCCGTTTTTCGTCTCGCGCAGCGTTTTGAGCGGCGTCACCATGTCGACGAACTCGTCATGGGCGACGATGAGGTAGTCGGCGGAGTTCGTGACAGACCGGAGGTTCGACCCGCTGTCCCGCTCGACCGCGACCGGCTGCTTCCAGCGAGCGGGCGTCGTCAAATGATATTGCGTCGGGTTGCCCGTCCTGACGGAATCCTGAAACCCGCCGGCCGCATCCGTCGTGATCCGGACGATATCGAGCGGGTCGGTCACGTCATAGACCTGGGCGTCTGCGCCCGCGCCGGTGATCTGGTAGCGCACCGTCGGGCCGGTCGCCTGGGGGTCCTGGGCGAACGCCAAATCGCCGGCCCCCGCCTCTAAGGGTTTCCAGAACGACAGCTCGAACCAATCGAAGTAGAGGTGGTCGGGCCGGTTCGGGTCCTGGTTCTCGCGGGGGACGACGATCCGGATGTCGTTCGTCCCGGTCTTCAGCCACGGGCCGATGCCGGTGATGATGACGGGGATCGACTCCCCGCCCCATCGTTGTTCCCCGGCGAAGGTGCCGTTGATGAATACCTGGACGTAGTGGGTGAACTGGGTCTTGCCCTGGAACCGGAACCGGGCGGTGACGAGTCCGTTCCGGCTCACGGTGCCCAGGTCGACCCGGTACGTGGCTTCCTCCCGGAACCCGCCGTCGAACAGTTGCCAGAACCACTCCGTCCCGGAATCGAGCGGGTTGACCAGTTCGCGTTCCTCATGCCGCCGTACCGGCGTGTCCGTCTGGACGACCCCACCAGCGGCCTGGCCGCTGCGCGGCTGGACCCGCTTGCCGTTCGTCCCGTCGCCCGCCGTGAGCCAGTAGACGTTCGTGTCCGTGTACGGGTTCTGGTAGAACGTGTACGTCCGCGACCCCGACTGGAAGTCCCACCCACTCAACGCGACCCCGTAGAAGAGGATGGAATCAGTCGAATCAAACCGCCCGTCCTGCTCGCCCGCGACGACGATCGGGACCTCGGTCAGGACTGGCCGGGGGGCGTCGAGGTCCTGGGGGAGTGCCCGGCTGCCGCCGTTGTACAGCCGGATCGTCCGCGGGTCGACGCCATTCACGTCGAACCCGGCGGCCTGGAGCGTGTTCGTATCGAGCCGGTAGAACCCGGTCTCCGTGAGTTGAACCTTGAACCAGTCGCCGGGACCGAACGCAGTCAGCCCACTAACGGGTTTGGTGATCGGGGGACTTGCCGGGGAGGTCCACGGCGCGGCCGCGTCGGCGTTGAGGACGATCGACCGGTAGACCGGGTCGAGGAGGTCGGGGTCTGTCCGCCGGGCGGGCTGACCGGGCCCGGCCGGGAGGTTGAACCGGACCTCGACCCGGATGCGGTCGTAGAGCCGGACCCGTCCCGTGGCCGGACTGTAGGCGAGGGGCGCGATGAAGAGCGGCAGGACGGCGCGCCCGCGGAGGATGGCGGGACGGCCGATCGTGACCCGCTGTTCCGGGATGAACGCGACAGCGGCGTACGTGTTTCGATCCGGCCTCTCGTTCCTGAATCGTGGTATCCCGTCGAGCTCCTCGCGCTCGTGGATGAGGCCGGGCGCGGGCGCAAGCCGGTAGCCGGACTGCTCCCGGTAGGGCGCGTCGAGCACCGTGACTGACGGCGCTGCACCGGGTGGAAGGCCGATGAGGACGCGGCGTTCCGGCATCTGGGGACGGCCAGGGTCGGTCGTCGATGGACAGCGAGAGATCGTCAGCACGTCGAACCGTTCTCCTCCGATGGACACCGTATCGCGCTGAACGGGGTCGGGGACGTACTCGAACACCACACCCACGAGGTCGGCACGCACCAGCCGAACATCGGGATCATCGGGTGGGGTTAACGCGCTGAGGGGAACAGGGAGTGCCGTGAGGATGAGCAGGCTGAACGCCAGGCTGGGGAGCAGCAGCGCTCGCAAAAAAACCGGATGCCATCGTGCAGAATTTCTCTCCTGGCGATCCGGCAGCGTCTGCCGTCTGAGCGTATCCACCTATCACTCACCAGAGGTTCTTGGCTGGCGGGCATGCCGGTCCCCGATACTCCACGATGACCACACGAGACCCCAGGACACACCAACACCCCGATTCAACGCGGACCAGAAAACTCTAGCGAGTCTGTATAGGCGAACCTCCTGACGCAGGACGGTGACATGCAAAGCAGGAAAAACGCAGACCAATATAGGGGAGAAGAAGCGTTTTGTCAAGTGGTTTATCGCCGGTTCAGACGAAGGGGTTCTCCTTCGTCCTGGCGGGATGGCGACGATGACCTCAAAAACGCTCGAGCTGTCCGAGCGCCCACCAGGTCCCGATGAGGATGAGCAGGCCGAGGAATATCAGGAGGAGCGCGCTTCCGATCGTCAGGCTATGCTTCCGGTACAGCCAGCGTCCCAAACGGGCGACGCTCGGCTCGCGACTCCTGTTCCGTCTGGGCCGTGAGCGGGGGGCTGGCGGCGCGGGTCGGACGAGCTGCGGGCTGGACGGAAAACGTGAGTGCCCATGCCGGTTGTCCCAGAACCGGTGGTTGCAGCGATGGCAGCGAAAAGGCCGCAGTCCCGGCCGCGCCAGAGTGATGACGTGTTCGTACCAGCGCCGCCGTGAACGGTAGACCTCCTCGCTCGTACAAGTCGGGCAGGTGCGCATGGGGGATTAGTGGTCTGTGGTCGGTAAAGACAAGGAACAGGAGTCAGGGGGCAGGAACCTCGCCGGGATCCTCGCCCTCGTCGGGGCGTCGCAGATTCCGCGAACCGTGGGTACACCACAGCCGGCGGTCGGGTGGGCGGTGGCCGAGCGCGTCATACACATCAGCCTCACATTCGACCTCCACCATCCGCCGGTCGACGGAGACGACCGTTCCCCACACCCATCCCCGGACTCGATGCCCCTGGTCCTCCCATTCACAGTACACCTGGACCCGCTCCCCCGTTCGAAACTTCCGGTGTCGTGCCATCGGCGCCCTACGGATCGCAGGTCATTCCCGCGACAACTTGTCCTCGCGAAACTTGTCCCCGTGAAAACGGAGAGCGGAATCCATCTGTTATCGCGTCTGTTCAAAAAGAACTCGATCAGCGATGGAGAACAATACCACAACCCATCTTTTCTGTCAAATTGTTTGATCAGCGCCTCGACCTGTGTCCGCATCTGAGCCGAATGGGGTCGCGCACTTTTAACTTGACAGAACAGGCTTCTCGCGGGTACACTATAAAGCGCCCACCGGTAGTGACTCAGGAGGAGATCAACCTATGGTTCGAGCCAATTGTCGCGTTCAGTTCACGAAAGCCGACATCGAGTTCCTGTTGTCCGCCGCGTCGAAGGAAACACGAGCGCGAGTCGGTGCCCGGAGTGACCTGAATTCTTTCAGCATCGATCAACTCGTCGATGACGAACACGTGTTCCGGCAGATGTACAGTCATCGAGAGTTCTTCCGCGTGTCCCCTCATTTCTTCTTCTATCTGGGAACGCGCTGGTGCATGAGAGCGTATGGCCTGGACGACCGGGACCTGGCGGACTATGTCGCCAGTATCCTGTGTGCGTTCCTCCGCACCGAGGACCTGTACCGGTCCTCCATCTCGGGTGAGCAGTTCGTCTATCTGGTGGACATGGTCGAAGCCCTGAACGAGACCTCACGCTATGAGGACATCTTCGACCACCATGCGCACATCGGGAACTATACCCTCTTCCTGGTCGGTATATTCCCGGATTACTTGGAGTATCTGTCGACCTACAAACGGCGACTGATCACGCGACACTACTACGAGATGATGGGACAGACGCATTACAAGATGGCCTCATCGCACGAAGTGGCCCGGAAAGAGCAGCTCGACGAGATCCTGTCGGCGCTGTCCAGCCAGTTCATCCCTGTCCGCCGGGCGCTCAATCGGCTCTCGATCCAGTACCTGATCTTCAACCGGTCGGAGGCGCAACGGACGTATCTGACGATGCTGAATGAGAATGAGTGGGATGTTTAAGGCAGGGGTCAGACTTTCACCCGATCCGCTCGTCCGTCCTGCGCTCGAAAACCGGGGAATGCCGTCGTCGTTCCCGCCACGGTTGCCACGGCCACGCCACAACTGATCCCCAGGGCAAGAGGAGCACCGAACATCGTCGTGAGCGCGCCGATTTGCAGGTTGCCGGGCGGTCCACCGCCGATCGCCAGAACGAGCGCGCCCATCACCCGGTTCCGCATCGCGTCGCTCGACGAGACCAACAGGATCGAGGTCTGCATGACGCTGAACCCCGCCATCCCCATTCCTCCACAGATCAGGATCGCCACCGATAACGGATAAGACTTAGACGCAGCGAAAAGGATCAGGGCGGTCGAGAGCAGGAGCGATCCTCCGGCAAACACCCAGCCACTCCGGCGAAACCGCTTGACCCAGTTGACGACCAGCACGCCCAGGAACGACCCGATTCCGCCGCTCGCGCCGAGCACGCCCAGGCCGAGTGGCCCTCGATGCAGCACGTCACGGGCGAAGACAGGCAGGAGTGTCTGGTAGGGGAAGGCGAGCGCGTTCATGAATACGGTGATGAGCAGAACCGCCGTGATCCGTTCGTTGCCACGGATATACCGGAGGCTCTCCTTCAGGTCGCCCCAGGGTGATGCGATCCTGGTGGTTCGTCCTCCTCCGTTCGATTGAACCGCCAGGCGGCTCAACGCCGCCAACCCGGTCAGATAGAGCACGATCAGCGCGAGAAAGCAGCCCTGTACGTCGAACGTGTCGAGGAGCACGCCCCCGACAAACGGCCCGGCAATGCTGGAGAGGTTCTGCGAGAAGTTGCTGATCATCAGCGCGTCGAGGGTCTGTTCCTTGCCCACCAGGTCGGGGACGAGCGCCTGTCGCGCGGGCCAGTCGAGCGTCCAACTCGTGCCGATCAGGAATGCGCCGACTGCCACATGCCAGAGCCGCAGATGGCCGGCCCAGAGGAGCATGAACAGAGTGCCGATGACACTCAGGCTCAGGGTCTGCGCGAACAGGATCGTCCGGCGGTACCCGAACCGATCCGTGAGAACCCCCATGAAAAACCCGAAGATCAGGTAGGGGGCGGAACGGTAGAACCCGACCAGCGCCACCTGGCCGGGGGAGTTCGTCATCTCTAAGACGAGCCAGCCGATGCTGATCTGCTCCATCCATCGCGCCTGCCACCAGACCGTGTTGGCCAGCCAGAGCCGCCGGAAATCCGGGATGGTGAGCGGAGCGAGGACGTTCCAGCGGGTTGCCAGTCCTCTCCAGAATTCCCCCGTCGTCAGTGTCGAGTCTCCTCCGTGATGGTCGGTGGTTGAGGTTTTGTTTGCCACTGTAATGGGGTCATTCCCGCGAAAGCGGGAATCCATTGTCCTCACCCATCACAATCCGTCCTTGTTCCAACTCCTCAATCTCCGTCTGCGTATATCCGAGTTCCTGCAGGATTATCCGTCCCTGTTCGCTCAGTCCCGGCGGCGGGCCGGCGAGGTCGACGGCCATCGTCGAGCATCGAAACGGGAGCGCCACCTGCCGGGAGATCGTTCCGTCTGGCGAGGCGAGATCTCGAAACACGCGACGATGGGAGAGTTGAGGGTCGGCGGGTAATTCGTCGAGGCGGTAGACCGGCCCGCATGGCACATCCGCCTCGCAGAGCAGGCGGTCCCATTCGTCACGGGATCGGGTTCGGATGATCTGTTGAAGCCGTGTCCGGATTTCATCCGTGCGCCGCGTGCGTTCAATGGTCGTCAACTCACGCCATTCGGCCAGACCGAGGGCGTCGCAGAGACGTCCCCAGAAATGGTCCTCGTACACGATGCCGATCGTGAGGAATCGCCCGTCCGCCGTCTCAAACACGTCGTAGTGGGGGAGTCCGCTCAACAGGGGATGGTCAGGGACGCGCCCGCTGGCGAACGCCCGCGCGACCTCCGGGGCGATGAGCGCGGTGACACTCTCCGTCATCGACAGGTCGATCCATTGGCCGTGGCCGGTCGCCTGCCGGTAGGCCAGGGCGGCGAGCACCGCGACGGCGGCGTACAGGCCGGAGACGAAGTCGGAGATGAGGACGGGTGGGACGACCGGCTTCCCGGCGGGCCGGTCCGCCAGGCCGAGCAGTCCGCCGAGCGCCAGGTAGTTGATGTCATGTCCCGGACGGTCACGGTACGGGCCGTCCTGACCGAACCCGGAAATGGAGCAAACGATGATGGATGGGTTCGCCGTTCGGGATGTCTCATAATCAGCGCCCAGACGGGCCGCGACTCCGGGCCGGAAGCCTTCCAGGAGGATGTCAGCGCCGGCGGCGAGCTTCATCAGGATCGTTCGGCCTCTCTCCGTTTTCAGGTCGATTCCGATACTGCGCTTGCCGCGATTCACGCTGGCGAACATCGGTGGGAACGCCCGGAGAGGGTCCCCGCCCGGCGGCTCGACCTTGATGACGGTCGCCCCCAAATCCGCCAGGAGCATCGAGCAGTACGGGCCGGGGATTTGGGTGGTCAGGTCGATGACGGTGAGGTCGGTGAGCGCGTTCATCTCCGTTCCCGTAGCTCCACTCGACGAATCTTCCCACTGATCGTCTTCGGGAGTTCGGCCACGAATTCGATCTCGCGGGGGTATTTGTACGGCGCGGCGATCTTCTTCACATGTTCCTGCAGCTCGTGGATGAGCGCATCGGACGACTCGAACCCTGGCGCCAGCATCACGAACGCCTTGACGATCTGGCCGCGGACCGGGTCGGGCGCCCCGATGACGGCCGCCTCCGCGACCGCCGGATGCTCCAGGAGCGCGCTCTCCACTTCGAACGGCCCGATGCGGTATGACGCACTGATGATCACGTCGTCCGCCCGGCCGACGAACCAGAGGTACCCGTCATCGTCTGTGTACGCCCGATCCTTCGTGATGTACCAGTCACCCCGCTCACAGTCCGCGGTCGCCTCGGCGGTCGCCCAGTATCCGGTGAAGAGGCCGACCGGCCGCTCTGGCCGGATCCGGATGGCGATGTCCCCTTCTACGCCGGGAGAAACAACCTTCCCGTCCTCATCGACAACGGCCACGTCGAACCCCGGCGCGGGGACCCCCATCGACCCCGGCTTGACCGTCATCCCTGGGAACGTGCCGACGAGGAGGACGGTTTCGGTCTGACCGTATCCTTCATGGATCATCAGCCCCGTGCCGTTGCGCCAGACCTCGATCACTTCGGGGTTGAGCGGCTCGCCCGCTCCGACACAGTGACGGAGATGGGGGAACTGGCGCCGTGTGAGGTCCTCCAGGATGAGCAGCCGGTACGCGGTCGGCGGGGCGCAGAAAGTGGTGATGGGATAGTGAGCGAGCAGGTCCAGGGTGGTCGTGGCGCTGAATTTGCCCCGATGATCCGCGATGAAGACGGCGGCTCCCATATTCCATGGGGCAAAGATGGTCGTCCACGCCGCCTTCGCCCAGCCGGTGTCGGAGAGCGTCCAGTGCAAATCGGACGGTGTGAGTCCGAGCCAGACCTCGCCGGTAATCCTGTGACCGATCGGATAGCTTGCGTGCGTGTGGACGACCATCTTCGGTGGTCCTGTCGTCCCGGATGTGAAGTAGATCAGGCATGGATCGTTGCTGCGGGTCGGGACGGAGTCGAACTCCGACGACGCCAGGGATACCCGGCGGTCGTAGTCTGTCCAACCCGACCGCTCCCAGCCCACCACGACTCGATGCCGGAGGGTCGGACACGCGGCGGCGATCTCGTCCACCTTCGGTGCGTTCTCCACGTCGGTGATGGCGACGGTCGCGCCGGAGGCGCTGATCCGGTATTGAAGGTCTTTCGCGGTCAAGAGAACGGTACCCGGGACGGCGATCCCGCCGACCCGCATGATGCCCAGGATCGTCTCCCACCATTCTGGAATGCGCGGCAGGACGACCACGATCCGGTCGCCCGGCTTCACGCCGAGGTCGCGGAGGAGGTTCGCCACCTGGTTCGACCGGAGTTGAAAATCTCGGAAGGTGAGCCGGCGTTCCTCTCCTTGCTCATTCACCCAGAGCATAGCTAATTTGCCCGGGTCTTCTGCCCATCGGTCAACAACGTCAACCGCAAAGTTAAATGTTGGGGGAACGGTCAGTGAGAAAGGCTGAGTCATAGAGATACTCCTCAATCCGTCATCGATAGAGCACTCGCTCAGTGAAGAGTGTGAGGAAGGCCTCTGCGTTCACGTCCACGCACACACGGGCGTTGGCCCCGGCTGGCGGAAGCCGGCCGGGCCGCAGATCGGCGACGGTCATCCCGATCGTCAGGTCGCCCGCCGTCTCCACGTCCACCCGCGCGTCGACCATCTCGACCAAATCCGGCCGGAACGCGACCGCCACGGCTAACGGGTCGTGCATGAAGCAGCCATCCACGTTCCGGCGCTGGCGGTGGAAGTCGACGTAGTGCGCGGTGCAGTCCCGGACGAACGCGGCGACCGGGCCGCCTGTCGCCGCCCCCTGGGTGATGCGCTCCGCCGTGAGAATCGCCTGCATCGTCACGTCGAGCGGGACGAAGATGAGCGGAATTCCCGTGTCGCACACCACTTGCGCCGCGTGGGGATCGACGAAGATGTTGAACTCGGCGACTGGACTGACGTTGCCGTAAACCCGGAACACGCCACCCATGATGACGATCTGTCGCAATTTCCGCATCCGCGACGGGTTCTTAATAATCGCGCGTGCCACGTTTGTCAACGGACCAACCGCGATGAGCGTGATCTCATCAGGGTACATACCAATCCGGTCGAGGATCAGGTCAACCGCAGAGACGGGACTCAGCCGATCGGCCGGGTCGGGGTACAGGCGGGAGCCGTCGGGGTTGAGCAGTCCGGTGATCCCACCGATCCCGTCCTCGCCGTGCACCTCCCCGGCGATGAACGGGGGCTTGACGAGCGGGGCGGCCTCCCCCTTCGCCACATCAGGGATAGCATCGAGGTCGAGCCGCTCCAGCGTCAGCAGAATGTTCCGGGCGCATTTGTCCACGTGGACGTTCCCGCTGACGGCGGTGATCGCCTCGACGTGCAGTTCCGGGGAGCGCATGGCGAGCAGGATGGCTAACGCGTCGTCAACCCCGGTGTCGGTGTCGAGAATGATGCGAGTGGGCATAGAATAGTGGTGACGAGTGACAAGTGACGAGTGACGAGTAAAACCATTGTGCTTTGAAGATCACGCATCACAGTGAGCAGTGTCATTCCCGCGAAACTTGTCCTCGCGAAAGCGGGGAGCGGGAATCCATTTTGTCTTTCACTACAGCCCTAACGATTCATTCAACTCCCGCTGGTACGTGTCAACCTTGCCGTCGAGCACGTCTTGAACTTTGATCGGCTGGCCGCCGGCGGCGTTCGATTCGTACACGGCGTAACAGATCGCTTCTGCTTTCAGGCCGATGTGCCCATCGATTTCCGGAGTCCCGCCGTGCTGGATGCACTCGAAGAATTCGTGTTGTTCGAGCGTGACCGAGTTTTTGATGCCCATCGGGAAGAGGGCGTCGGGCTTGTACTGGGCGACGAGCGCCTCACGCTCGGTCTTCACGGGCTTTCCGTCCGGACCGTCTACATTGATTTCACCGTTATTGATGCTCCCTTTACTCCCGAAGATGATGGTGTGACCGAACGGCTGGCCGTGCATCGCCCAGCTTTCGGTCCACTGTCCGATGCAGCCGTTGGCGAACCGGACGAGCGCGATGCCGGTGTCGTCGGCGGTCGGGTGGATGGTGGCGACCTCGCCGGTCGTCGTCTTGCCCGTGCGGGTCTTCTCGAACGTGGTGGCCAGGGCCATGACTTCGTCGACTTCCCCGATCCAGTATAGAAAGAGGTCGGCGTCGTGGACACCATTGTCGAGCATCGGACCGCCGCCGACGTCTGCTTTGGAGTGCCGCCACGGGGTGCCGCAGAAGATGCTGCTGCCGACCCCGCCGCTCTGCCGGAAGATCATGTACGGAGTCCCGATCACGCCCGCGTCGAGGGTGGCCTTGATCGCGCGCGGTTCTTCCCCGCGCCGGTACTGTTCGGCCACGGCGAAGATGCGGTGGTGTCGCTGCGCGGCGTCGATCATCGCCCGGCCCGCCTTGATCGTGATAGCGATCGGTTTTTCGACCATGACGTGGCAGCCGGCTTCTAAGCAGGGGATGGTCAGGATGTGGTGGAGACGATGGTCGGTGGCGATCAGGACAGCGTCGAGGCGGCTGGCGTCGAGCATCGCCCGGTAGTCGGTGTAGACGGTGGGAGTCGTCCCCATTTGCTCCGTTGAGATGCTGGCGAACTCGGCGGCGCGGGAGGCCATCGCGTCACAGACGGCGGTGAGCCGGAGGTCGTACTGGTGTGTGTGGAGTTCGATCAGCCCGTTCAGGTGGCCGCGGGCCATCCCGCCGCAGCCGATCATGCCGATGGAGAGGGACATGGGAGGAAACCCCTTTCTGGCTGGGATGCTGAGGTGGTGAATGGTTGGTTTTGTTGTTTGCCACTTTCTTTAGAAGAAAGTGGCGCAAAGAAGCGCCCGTGTCCAGGCTCGCGGCGACGGCTTCGCATGGCTCTGCCATCGGGAGACTCCCCACTCCCTTCCCCTGCGCGGGCGGCTGCCTGCGGCACCCGCCCATGCCCACCCCGTCGTGCCTCCTCGTTGCCGCCAATCGCATGGACACGGGCAGAGAACGGGACACCTGTAACGCATCGATTCCAGCATGTCATTCCCGCGAAACCTGTCCTCGCGGAAGCGGGGAACGGGAATCCAGTCTGACATTTTTTCCAAGAGTGTGTAATTTGAATATTGGATATTCAATCTGCAAAGACCCTGTGATTCCGATCATCCTTTCAGGCCAGTCAGGGTAATCCCCTGGATAAAGTAGCGTTGCGTGAAGAAGAAGACGATCACCACCGGAACCGTCATCATCGTCGAGGCCGCCATCAACAGTCCCCATTCACTCCCGTGCGTCGCTTGGAGCAGCCGGAGGCCGATAGCAAGCGTCATCCGGTCGAGCGAGTTCAGGTAGATGAGGGGATGGAGAAAATCGTTCCAGTTGGCCATAAACGTAAAGATGGCGACGGTCGCTAAGGCAGGTTTGATGAGCGGGAGCATGATCGTCCGGTAGATGTTGAAGTACCCGGCTCCGTCGACGAGCGCCGCCTCCTCCAGCTCGCGCGGAATCGTCAGGAGGAATTGTCGGAGCAGGAAAATATGGAACGCGCTGCCGAACAGGGACGGCACCCAGAGCGGCTTGAACGTGTCCACCCAGCCGAGCCGGGCGAACAGGAGGTAGATCGGGATCATCGTCACCTGGGCGGGCAGCATCATCGTGCTGAGCATCACGACGAACAGGGTGTCGCGGCCCGGCCACCGGAGCCGGGCGAACGAGTACGCGACGAGGGAACAGGAGAGGAGGGTTCCCGTGATGTTGAGCCCGGTCACCAGAACGGTATTCCCGATCAGCCGGAAGAACGGGATGTACTCGAACACTAAGCGGAAGTTCTCCCAGCGCACGGGATGGGGGAACAACACCGGAGGAAACACGAAGATCTGGTGATCCGGCTTGAGGGAGGTGGACACCAGCCAGGCGAACGGGAAGAAAAAGACGAGTGCGCCGATACCGAGCACGATGTGGGGAATGATCTGCTTCATCGGGCTTCTACCTCATAGTACACCCAATGTCGCGCCATTTTAAGCTGCAAGAGCGTGACCGCCAGGATGATGACGAACAAGACCCACGCCTGCGCGGAGGCATAGCCCATTCTCAGGTACCCGAACGCGTTGTTGAACAGGTAGTACACGTAGAACAGCGTCGAATCGACCGGCCCGCCGCCGGTCATCACGTACGCCTGGGTGAACACCTGGAACGACCCGATGATGCCCATCGTCGTCGTGAAGAAGAGGGTCGGAGTGAGCATCGGGATGGTGATGTGGATGAACCGGCGCCACCGGTTCGCGCCGTCGACTTCCGCGCTCTCGTACAGATGCCTCGGGATGCCCTTCAGTCCGGCCAGGTAGATGAGCATCGTCGATCCGGAGCCCCACAATCCCATCAGGATGATGCCCGGCTTCGCCCACGTTTCGCTCGCTAACCAGGACGGCCCGTTGATGCCCATCCCTTGCAGCGCGGCGTTCAGCAGGCCGAACTGCGGGTTGAGAATCCACGTCCACAGGATCGAGCTGGCCACGACCGGGACGATGGAAGGAAGGTAGTAGATCGTCCGGTACCACGTCAGCCCGCGGACGTTCAGGTTGAGGAGCATGGCGAGCGACAAACCGGTCAGGACGCCCAATGGCACCCCGACGACCGTGATGTAAAGCGTATTGGCGAGGGATTTCCAGAACAGCGGATCGCCGGTCAGCAGCCGGGTATAATTCTCCAGCCCGACGAACGCCGGCCGGTTGAGCACGTCGTACCAGGCGAAGCTCAGTCCGATCGACGTCAGGATCGGCCCGGCGGTGAACAGGAGAAAGCCGAGCAGCCACGGGAGGCAGAAGAGGAGGCCTGCCCGGCGCTCGGCTTGACGCAACGGTGTGGCTCTGGTAGGGGTCATGTATCAGAAACGAGGCATCAGTGATGGAAGCTCTGGACACAGACTCTCATGCTGCAACGTTATCGTCTGCCTCCAGAAAAGGCAAGGAGTTTTCAAAATGCGATCGTGCTTGACCGATCGGCACAAAACAAGAAGGGAGGGTAATCAGGATGAGATCACCCTCCCATCACTCCTGACGATGACACGACCTGCCAACCTATGGGGGTGTTATAAGATAATGGGAGGCTCGATGAGTTCCGGGGGAGTTGCCTGAGGATCATCAGGCACCAATTCTGGTCCTGTCTCGCCCGCAGGGCGTGCTTTCCAGTTGCGTGCGACTCTCCGGATACCGATAGGGTAGATGGTCAGGTTTCCGCTCGTATCGATCCTGAGTCGGAGAAAGTTTTTCCAGTCCGGGATGGCGAGGGATGAAAATGCCTCATTCGTATGGCGGCCGAAGATGTTGAGGGAGACCCAAAGATACACCCCCATGATGAACGATCCGATGATCCATCCGCCGATGAAGATCAGTGCTCCAGCGAGTATGAGTTGAGGAGAGTGCTTAAAATCAAACGACCATGTATACGGATGGCCCAACAGATGAAATTTCCAGCTCACCAAGACTGACACGCCGAGGTAGGTCGCGCTCCACCCGATAAAGAAGGTGGCGATCACATGCGCGAATCCGTGGAGGAACCCCGCGATCCTCCGGTACCACTTGGAGTGGGTATCAGTAAAGAGCCAGAAGCCGCCGAATAACGCCAGCACCCAGAATACGGCGACCGGGCTGATGAGCGTGTCATGAAACGCCCGGTTCATCGCGGTCCCAGTCTGGCTCATCCCATAGTGTCCGATATCGGCCATGACCGCCCACGAGGTCAGCATATAGAGAAGGCCGGTCAACAGCCCGAACTTCGGGTTGAGGAACGGAAAAATCAGATTGTACCGACACAACTTCTTCGACGTCGTCACGTCCGGAAAACTCGATTGTAGCGTGTACCCTCCATTCAACATCGAGACATCCGAACCATGGGTCGGATGGAGGAACGCACCGCCGCCGCCCGCTGTGATCTTCTCGCGCGTGGTACCATCCTTCTCCTTGACTTCGTGACGGCGGTAGTGGTGGAGATCGCCAGCAAGAAACACCGTCACCTTTCGTCCCAGGACTTTATCCTCAAGGAATGCGAAGTTATTCTCATTATACACTGCTGAATCATATTTCCCATAGGTCTTCGCGTAAATCCAATGGGGTTCGGCGTTGCAGAGGATGATGCGGACACGGGTCTTCTCCTGCGTCTCCTGGAGCCGCATCTGTTCGGCGACCTTGCGGAAATAGCCAACCTGGGGTTCGTCGATGTCCGACCCGAGTTGTACATCCGTGCTGAGAAGCCACCATCCGTGCGGCAGTTTCAGCGCAAAGTAGCTACGGCTCTGAGGAGCCCACCAGCCCGCAAACCAGTGTTTCGAGATGAAGAGTCGAGTGAACGACACGAGACTGTCGTACCAATCGTGGTTCCCAGGAATCGCGAACACGTGGGGATGTGGAGGGGGGGTGCACCGCAACGCCGTCTCATACGGCTGAATCAATCGCTCGTTATAGAGCTTGCGGCTTGGGGTCGGATAGACCTCATCGCCCCCGAAGACAAGGAGATCTCCCTGCTTCGTTTGGTGCTGATTCCCATCTGGATCGTTGAGCGTCAGTTGAGGCTGGGAGACGCAAGACGCGACCGTGTAGGTCGAATTCCATCCATCGCCGGTGTCGGCCACATAATCGATCCATATCTCCTGTCGCGGCCGCTTCTCGTCCACGATATCCTGTCCCTGCCTGTCCTCTTTGTAGTAGAAGGTGTAGTCATAGATCGTATCCGACCCGGCCACCAAGGACTCCATGAGGCGATGATCGGAATGTCGTCCAAAGATGGTTGATATCAGCACTTGCTGGGCAGTCTGAACAAGCTGCCCGGGATCATACCAGCCGACCATCTTCGCCCGGGTGTTGAGATCGACGGTGGGATGCGTTTGGCCATTGCCTCCGTGATCTGACACCCCTGGAGTGGAAGAAGGTTCACGCTGATTCTCCATGATCCGGCTCCTCCTTTCGCATGGGTGTGCTCATACGCTTAGAACAAAATCACCGCCAGAAAACCACAGGGAATCGTGATGAACAGGCCGTGCGACATCCATCCGATATCGGCGCCCTCTGTGTCATGACGAGCAAGGCGGGTGAGTGTGCCGCCGATATACCAGACCACATAGAACGCCGCAGCGACTCCGAGGTTGAACCACGCTCGCTCGGGGTAACGATAGCCAGCGTAGAGCAAGACGACTCCCAGGATGACCGCTGGCAGCAGCGTGAGCACGTTGATGATGACGTGGGTGACGACCGATCGGGTGTATTCGACCATGAGGGCCGTGCGCACAAAGTCGTTCATAAGTATCAGCGCGGCGAGCAGGATCAATGAGGCGATCAGCCGTTCCGGGGCCAGGCTCAGCAGTTCCAGAAGATTGTGGAATGGGCCGACCGTCATGCCTGAGAGAAAACGTGCGATGAGATCCATAGCAGAGTCCTCCTGCTCATGAGGTCACAGGGTTGAAGATCATACCACCGTTGATCGATACCAGATCACTCTTTTCCTTTGAGCCAAGTCTTCTCCAAAAAGCTCCAGTTGTGCGAGCGTGTCATCAGAGAGGCCATAGCGTGGCTGGACGAAGCCGTCCAGGAAGTGAGGACGCCCCGCCTCTCTGTAGATCAGGTAGAACCAGAGCGAGAAAAGCCGTGAAGGCTCCCACCCGATATGCGCGAAGGCCCTGACCCCCACCACATTCGCGCCGCATCGTTGCACCCATCGCACCAGCATCGCCTGACTCCGCCGCCACGCGCCACGACAGACATTGAGGACGGCGACATCTCGCCCCTCAAAGATGGCACGGTTCGCCGGGTCCTGGAAGACAGCCTCCACAGGGGCCGACATCCCAACCAGCCATGTCTGTGACTCGACGACGATCAGGTCGTAGGGATGATTGGCCGGAATCCCGAGTGGCGTAATGTGCGCCGGACGGCGGAAGATCGCCCGGATCACGATTTGCACAAAATCCAGGACGGACATGGGAAAGTGGAAGATATGTTCTCCTGATTCGATAGAAGCGATGTCCACATGGTATCCATGTCGTTCCAGGCCGGTCTTGATGCGCTCCATCCCGGATCGGCCTGTTCCGGTCAGGGAGAAAACGAGAAAGAGCGCTCTGTTCGTCTGCTCGCGCTCCAGGCCGATGAAGACATCACCGCGATTGAAGTTAGTAAGGTCCGGAGACAGCAATTGGATAAGGAAGAGAAAGAAAATGACCACGTAGACGGCGTCCCAAATGCCAAAAATCAGATAGAACCAGTGGAGGTGTCCAAAGACATAAAAATAGAACGTAAAGAACGCATAGATGCCTTTTCCGATAATACCTATCGTGAGAAGGTTCACGTTCTTCTCAGGGTTGAGGAAGACGAGGAATGCCAGCACTCCCACGGTGAACGAAAAGCCAGCCACAAACGCAAAACTGTGTATGTCTTGGGGCAAAGGAACGCCTAACCACTCGAAGAGGGGTCGGTAGAACACCAGGAGAAAGAGGTTCCCGAGGCCATTGGCCAGTGCGGTGAACAGGCAGAGGTAACGGAACGCGTTGCGAGGTAGCGGAATGAGTTGTCGTAGAGATGACATAAGACCCTCCTCCTCTAAGGAAACCGCTCGGCAAAGATTTCAGCGAGTGCGGCAATCGTGAGCGAGGGATTCGGGCCAATAGAAGTCGGAATAATGCTGCCATCCACGACATAGAGCCCTTTATGCCCGAATACCTCACCCGTCCTCGCATCGACGACCCCATCGTGTTCTGAATCCCCCATTGGACAGCCACCGAGCGGATGCACAGAAATATACTTATCCAGAAAGCTGAGCGGGTCCGCCAGGAAGGTACCCCCCAATGCGACGCTCAGCCGCTGCATCTCATCACGCATCCGGTCAAAATGGAGCTGACTAGGACGGCTATCCCAGGCTAAATGAATCTCGCAATCATCTATCCAGTTCAGCGGGGTTCTTCCCTTCTTCCGCAATTGTATCATGCCGCTGGATCGGTCTCGACCCATTCCTAAGAAGACTAAAGTCCGGCTGACGAGCTTACTCTCACGAAAGAGTAGTGGCCCCAAATCATCACCGATATTGGATTCGCGCCGTCCCAGGAGTACGCCCTGCAGGTAACGCCAGGCGCCTTTAAGGCCACTGAGGAAGGATTGCGTCATCGGGGTCATGGCAGTGAGGTACCAGGCCAACATTGTGGGGATTCCTGCATCCTCAATATACAGGCCATGCGGGAATCCATCCGGGTAGTGAGCATGAAAGAAACGGACGGCGCCAGTAATGACTGGACCGGTGCTCGGATAGACCGGAGCCGCGCTGTTGCGGCAGAGGCCGAGGAAGTCTCCGTTCCCCGACCATCTGGTCCCCAGGGCCGCACTCAGATTGGGGAGTTGCCCACTGTGCCGCATGCGAAGGAGCAGTTTCGTCGAGCCTAAAGACCCGGCGGCAACGATCACATACTTCGCTTCGATCCTCTCCATCGCCGATCGATTCCCGGGGGTACTGTAGACCACCGTATATCCTGAGTGATCCGCCTTCGGGAGAATCGCACGAACCTCGGCGTTCGTACGAATGATCGCCCCGTGATTCGCGGCTCGCGCGAGGTAGTTCAGGTCGAGGGTATTTTTTGCATGATAATTACAGCCGATGTTACATTCTCCGCACATGATACAGGTTGTTTGCGGCACTCCTTGCTGGTTTGCTTTTTCTTCTCCTGGCCTGGGTCCAAACTGGATAGCAAGCTTGGGCCATTCGAGCCGGGCAGCCGGATGCCCCAGGGGATGGGCTGATATGCGATCATACGCCCGTTGAAGGGCTCTGGTCTTGGGGGTCTGGGCGTAGGGCCAGGTCGGTTGGTCAACAGGATAGGAACGGGCCTCCATCATGTTCTGGACTCTTTGATAGTACGGATTCAGTGTCTGACGGGTGATTCCGCCGGGCCAGCCTTCAAAGAATTCGGCAGGCATTTCATAGAGAACGTTCGCGTAAATGAGGGACCCCCCACCGAGTCCGCTCGCCGTCAAGACATCAATATCAGTTCTATCAAAAGACTGATACTCAAACATCCCGAACTTTCCATCCGCAGGATCCCAAAACGCTTCACGCAATTGATCCGGACGACGGGGAAACTCGTTCCGACCGTACTGGCGGCCTCGTTCGAGGACGTATATGGTGAATTCCTGTCGCTCCGCCAATCGGCACGCGAAGACAGATCCGCCAAAGCCCGATCCAATCACCACCACCGTCGGTTTCTCGCTCATGGCGTTCACTCCTGAGAACAAGGCTTGAGTCCTGTTTCAACTGTATGTCGCTCTATGTACTCTTGGAGATAGCACATGAGGCCTGTCCTCCTGATTTAGGTCTATGAGGCGGGCAACGTCAGGTCCACTGACGTCATGGTATTTGGCTGAACCTCGACCACTTTAGAGTCCTTCACCTCTTTGTCCCCTTTCTTGCTTATGGCGGTAATTTCGTAGTGTCCCGGCGGGAGACGATCAAGGATGCCTTCGGTCACCCCGACAATCTCTTTTACCTGACTCTCATTGAGTTGTAGAGCAACCCTCTCAAATTCTCTGGCGTTGGTCACTGTAACTTTGATGCTGCCCAGTTTCCTTGTTTCTACTTCAGTCTTTAACAATTTCTCCAGTTCAGCAAGATTACTCTGAAATTCAGTGACCCAGGCATCTGTTTCTTGTCTGACTAAGGCATCAACCTGAAGGCTGAACTCTTTGAGCCGTTGCAGGAGGATGCGTGAACGATCCTGCGGCGGTTGGAGTCCCTGGTGCTGAGCGAGCAGGATAGCCCAATCATACTGGAGCTCGTTTAACGCCTTCTCCAGGGACATCTGCGTGATGATATTCCGCATCCACCCGGTTGAGAGGCCGAAGTACCGATCATAGGAGACAAAGGCCGCCGCCAACGCTAACGAGACATACCCCCATTGGCCTAACGATAGGGTGTTCTGCACGATCTTCGTCGCATCGATTAACGGACACAGCGCTCCAATGGCGGTGAACAGAATGGTGAGAATCCGTAGCCATTGGGAGCCGACCCTTTTGGCCCATCTTCTATTTTCGTACCAGTGAATCTGGGCCCGAGCTTTCTGGATCGTCCACTGATAAACGAGCATGAGCGACTCAGCCGGTTTAGCCTGATCCCAGAGAGGAAATTCCTTCTCAGTTGCCATAGCGAGACCTCCTGTAGTTGAGATCAAGCTCTGCTCGTCTTGTATTGAGCTGAGAAGCCGCTGCTCGTTACGCCGGCGGAGTCCAGCTCTCCTTGCCCAGAATGCCGCGCTTCTGAAGGAGTTTTCGGAGATGCGGTTCGACTCCCACTTCCTGTGCCTTCTCGCGGATTCTCCGGGTCAGTTCATCGTAGGCCGGCTGGTCAGGAATCTTGTGGATTTGATACGTGAGGACCTCCAAGATTTTCCGGTAACGCCACCCGCGCGCAAAGATGAGCCCGCCCAAAACCAGGAGCAGCGCCACGATCCCACCGGCAGTCCATAGCAGTTTGGTGACATGCTTTTTGAGAAAGCCCTCTTCTTCCCTCACACGGTCTTTGAGGAAGTCCGCGTCCTCCCTCAGACGAGGCCGCCATTGCGCTTCATAACCCTCCGCTGACGTTTTGACGGCGCTCGCCACGATGGCGTCGAGAGCCTTGCGCGTCGTCGAATTCAGCAGTTCGTCTCTCAACAGGGTGGCCAACGCCACGGCTTGCATGCGTGTCGCGTCTCCGAGCAGGTCATCGCGAATGTTCCCAAGAAGCGCGCGGGTTTTCTCACCCAGCAGATCGGCTCGAATCGCTCCCAATCGCTGTTTCGTAGACTCGCCGAGCAGATCTTCTCTCTGTTGTCGAAGCCACAATTGTGTGTAATCTCCGAGCAGAGAATCACGGAGAGCGGTCACCCGTGGCGTCAACCGATCTCCCACTCGATCGACGAGAGCCGTCAATCGTTCTTGCGCCGTCGTGTCGGCTGCTCCTCTCACCAACCCCCGACCCACTTTCGTGGCTAAGCTGTCTATCTGGCCTCTCGCCTGGAGTCCCTCGACGGCCCCTCGACCTAATTTTTTACCCATCCCCTGGAAGCATCCGGAGACGATCAAGCTGAAAGCGAGCCCGAGCGCGCTGAACGCAACCCATTGTGAGCGTCTCATCGGTATCGTTGCCTTTCTCTGTGTTCAGATGCAGGACATCATATCCGATAGTAGACCCTTCACGACCCCAGAGTCTCCAACAGTAGTTGCAGTTCCGCGGCATCATCGTAGTCCAGATTGGGATCAGCGGCGAGTGCGGGGTTGCGGTCACCGTTGAGGATGGCTTGCAGTTTGAGGATCATCACCCGGAGCCGGCGTGGCGTATCTGCTGCTCTTGCGGCTTGGGCAAGGAACTGTTCCACCGCGGTCGTCTCTCCCTGCTGGATAGCTTGAGCGATTTGAGCACACAGCTTCCCTCCTGGCTGTTGACTCTCCCCACCAGCACGACGATATGCCAGATAGCTCTGCATCGCCTGTTGCCGTGCCTGTTCAGCGGCCTGTGGATTGCCGGTAGCCTGTTCTAAGTCATGTAGAACAGCCCATGTTGTCCAGGGCTCGGCAGCGTAGCCGAAAGCCTTCTTACATTCAAGTGCATGGTGGAGCTCAGAGCGGGCCTCATCGTAACGTCGTAGCTTGATGAGGGTATCGGCCAGGTTATTGCGGGCTTTCCCTTCATTAATGAGATTTTGTAGTTTGGCATAAATATCTGCGGCCTGCCGGTAGAAGGTCACAGCCTCTTCCAGACGTCCCATGTCATCATAAAGACTGCCCAATTCGTTCAGACTACTGGCCTCACCTGCAGGGTTTTTCTGTTGCACCTCAATAGCCAATGACTGCCGATAAGCCCGTTCGGCCTGTTCAAACCGTCTAGCCCTTTTGTATACCATCCCGATTTGATGCAAGACGGTAGCGACGCTACGCGGCTCGCCCAGGGCCTCGAATATCTCTCGAGCTTCAGCATAGATTGCCAGTGCCTCGGCATAGCGCTTTTGTAACATGCGGACTGTGCCAAGTTGAGCTTTGTTCACAGCTATCGATCTTTTATCATCACGTTTCTCAGCACGCGTGATGGCTTCTTCATACGCGGCTGCTGCTTCATCCAGTCGCCCTAAATCCCTCAGACAATCCCCCCGCTCGGTAATAGCTACGGAGACCATACGTTCGGCATCGGTACTGCCCGCATCGGCCAGTGCCTGAAAACGTTGCTGTGCCTCGGCCAGGGGTTGCAGAGCCGCTTCGGCAGCTCCCATGAGTTGTAGCACCCTCCCAAGCCTGACATGCGCCATCGCAATATCATACGCCGCACCCGGATATGCCGCTTCTCCAGTGTCCAGACAGTGTTGCAAGAGTTGTTGAGCCGCTGTGTAAGCGGATTGCCGGTCACCGCGGTCCAGCAGCCGATCAACAGTTCCACTTTCTGCCTGAAATCGGGCATGGCTCCACTCCCCCAATGCTTGCGCTGCCTGTTCTCGCACGGCGACCACCTGTGAGAGCGCCTGGGGACGACCCAATCGGGCGATCAACTCTTCCACGCTATCTGCTAAATCAATCACCTGTTCCGGCGTCGCTTTGTCCTGTATCCACACGAGCATCGCCAGCAGGTTGGGTAGTTCCAGCAAGGTCAGGTGTGCAGCGAGTTTGGCATCCTTAAAATGTTGCTTATACAAAAACCCTGTCAGTTGCTCCATCTCCTCAGCCCAGCGTGCCCTCGCCTGTTCCTGTTCAGCCTCGCTCATTTCCCCCAACAGATACGGCGGCAGGGCAGGATCCAGGCGCAGGTGGCCGTACCCCATATCCTCACCCAGCCCCACGTCGATCAGTTCTATGGCTATGTTGCGTGCTGTGTCCGTATCCACACCCAACACATGCGCCAAAACGGGGAGGTGCGCCCCACCATGAAACACCCCCAGCTCTCGTATTCGCTCTCGCACGTCTGGCGACAGGCGACGCAGGGAGAGTTCTACGCTGGCATACAGGGAATTTTCTCGATCATCCGGGTGTTTGCGATGCAACTCGGCCATGAGTTGACGCAAATTTCCCGTCGTGGCGCGCACGCCCAGGCGGCTCACCTCTGGGGCCAGTAAGACCAACGCACGAGGATGACAGTTCACCGCTTCAACCAGGTCGATGATCTCTTGCGGTGTGCTGCCAGGATCAGTCGGGCTGGGGGCTAAGCCCTCTTGCGTCATCACCTGTCTGACCAGTTCGATAGCATCCTCTCGGCGGAGCGCATCTAAACTGATTTCTCGTCCCTGATGGTCAAACGGCGCGGGCAGCGATTCTCGGCTGGTGAAGAGCAGATGAGTCGCAGGGTCGGCATTGAGCAGAGTTCGGCAGAGATCGAACAATTCTGCAATCGGGGCCGCAGCAGCAGATACCCGGCCTGTGGCATCCGGCAGGACACTTTCCATGTTATCCAGGACGATCAGCGTAGGCTGGTCAGTGAGCGCACGCTGCACAGGCTGGAGCGCCTGTTTCAGGTCGGGGTACTGCGCGACAGACCAGTTGTTCCCCTCTGGCAGCAATTGGCGGCCCAGGCTGTCCAGCACGGCACGGACATCGCTGTACTGCTCCAGACTGACAAACGCCGCGCGCCGGAAGCGGTTCGTGCGCACCAGCCAGCGGGCCAGTTCCACGGCCAGAGTGGTCTTGCCGATCCCACCCTGGCCACGCACCACTGCATAGGGCTGGCCGTACAGCAGCCGTTCCAGGGCGAGGAGTTCCCGGCTGCGGCCCTGGAAGCGATGTGGCGGCGGGTCGGGCAGTTCGCCTAAGCTGAACTCACGTTGTTGTGCCTGGAGGCGGCGAACAGCTTCCGACGGCAACACCGTGATGAGCTGCGGGTCGTGGGCCTCTTGATACAACACCGGCACAAACCAGTCGTGCAGATGCAGTTCCCCCGCGCCCATGATGGTGCCGCGATGGGTATCTCCCATCAACGCCCGCTGACCCGCTAACATCGCCTGGCCCACCCGCGCCCCGTGTGCCAGTTCCTCATAGAACGCCTTGACAAAGAGACGCGCCGTTTCCACCAGGACGCTGTGGCTCATGGCCACCACGGACGTTACCCCCTCATCCAATAGC
>JACQVL010000195.1 GCA_016209865.1 Candidatus Latescibacterota bacterium
ATCATTGCTTTCACCACAAAGACACGAAGGACACAAAGTAAAATTCGGATATTTAAATTCCCTTTGTGCTCTTTGTGCCTTTGTGGTGAATCCACTTTTGCGATCATTGCTTTCACCACAAAGACACGAAGGACACAAAGTAAAATTCGGATATTTAAATTCCCTTTGTGCTCTTTGTGCCTTTGTGGTGAATCCACTTTTGTGGTTTATTCAATGCGACACCGCCGCGGCGGCCTTCTCGCCGACGAGCGCGTCCTCGCGGAACCGGGACAGCCGGAACGGCCGGATCAGGTCGGGGGTCTTGCCCGTGACGATCAACTCCGCGATCATCTTCCCGGAAATCGGTCCCGCCTTGAACCCGTACGTCCCCCAGCCGACGTCGAGGATGAACCCCTTGACTCCTTCCACCTCCCCCATGATCGGGCTGTAGTCCGGGGTCATATCGCACAGCCCCGCCCACTGGCGGAGGACGCGGACTTGCTTCAGGCATGGGAACAACGCGAGCGTGTGCTCGGCGGCGTGTTCGAGGAACGGCAGGGTGGATCGATTGCTGTACGACGAGTACGGGTTGATCTCCTCCCCGATGACCAGCTCGCCCCGGTCGGTCTGGCTGACGTACACATGGAGGGTGGCGGAGACGATTACTTTATCGAGAAACGGCTTGAGCGGCTCGGTGACGAGCGCCTGAAGGGGATGCGTGACGACCGGCAGGTCGACGCCGACCATCTTCGCGATCGTCGAACACCAGCCGGCTGTCGCGTTGACGACCGCGCCGGTCTTGATCTCCCCGCGCGTCGTCTTGACCGAGATGACCTGGCCGTTGCTCCGGCCGATTCCCTGGACTTCCGTGAGCGGATGGATGTGGACGCCCATGCGGTCCGCCGCGGCCGCGTACCCCCAGACGACCGCGTCGTGGCGGATGATGCCGCCGGGCGGGTGGTAGAGCGCGGCTAAGATGGGGTACCGGGCGTTGGCGCTCATGTCCATCGCGGGCACTAAGCGTGCGATCTCGTCCGGCCAGATGACCCGGCTGTTCACGCCGAGCAGTACGTTGTTCTCCGCACGGACGCGGAGGCCGTTGATGGCAGCATCGGTGTGGGCAAGCGTCATGTGGCCCTGCTGTGAGAACAGCAAGTTATAGTTCAGTTCCTCCCCTAAATGTTCGTAGATCTTCACACTCTCGTCGTAGAACGCCACCCCTTCGGGCGTCCGGTAGTTCGACCGGATGATGGCGGTGTTCCGGCCGCTCGCCCCGCTGCCGACGTACCACCTGTCCACGACCGCGACGTTGGTGATGCCGTGCTTCGCCAGATAATACGCGGTCGCCAGACCGTGCACCCCGGCGCCGATGATGACGACGTCGTACGTGTCCTTCAGCGCATGCGTCCGCCATAGACGTTGTATGCGGAAGAGCTGGAGCATCGTTGTTACTCTGTTAGTGGTCAGTGGTCAGTAAAACCCCGTTTCAATCGGTCGTACGCGTCGTCCCCGAACGGGACGATGCCATACTCCTCGCCTGCATGGAGGATCGTCTCATGGACGAACTCGCCGCAGTCGCGGCTGACGAACAGCCAGTAGGCGGGCAGACCGGCGAGGTCGTGGCGAAGGACGAGGGCATGGACTTTGGCGACGCTTCCCTGCGCGCACGCGAGATCAGGAAAGCGGGACGGCCGCAGGTCGAGCGGGGTGAGCTTCTCCAGGACGCTGCGGCTTCGAGGGCCGGCGACCTGAAACGCGGCGAAGACGGATGTGACGTCGGTAAGATGCACGCAGCCATCACGGTGCCGCGCCAGCGCCTGCATCGTCGCGGCCGTCTGTCCGGGCGGGATGAGCACGCGCGCCCAGTCGTCCCGCAGCCAGCAGCAGAGGCCTTCGATGGGTGTCGTAACGGCCAGCCGCACCCGATACGCGCGGCCGGGTATGACCGGAACATCCTTGCCGAATATCTGAATCGCCCATTGACGCAAATCATTTCCCTTGACATCCACCGTGCCGACCGGACTGTGATGGACGAGGGAGAGTTTATGGAGAGGATGTTTCATAGTACCCTCTGAGGGATTCCTACCTTTTTTCTTCTTGCTTTCGCTCGTCACTTGTCACTTGTCACTCGTCACTGGTTTTATGCCTTAAGCCTCGTCCCTTCCGGATCATAGAACGGCCGGGTGTACACCTGCGCGACCGCGACGCCATGAGGCACGTGAATCGACAGCGGCGCTCCCTCACCCGCCATCCCGGCCGGCACCCACGCCATGCCTACACCTTTGCCCATCGCCGGGCTCGGCCGGAAGCTCGTCACGCGCCCGACCGACGCATCGTTCGCCACGACCGCGTTGCCTTCATCCACGCCCACTCCATCCTCGATGACGAACCCGACGAGCTTCTGCTGTAAGCCCCGTTCCTGTACTCGAAGGAGAGAGGCTTTGCCGATGAAGTCCGGCTTATCGAACTTCACGATCCACGCCATATCCGCTTCGAGCGGGTTGGAGAGCGCGTCGGTGTCCTGTCCGACGATGATATGCTTCTTCTCTAAGCGGAGGATGCGCTGCGTTTCCACCCCGAACGGGGCGATGCCGAACGGCTGGCCGGCGTCCATCAGCGCGTCCCAGAGGGCCTCGCCGTACTCCGCCGGGACGTGCATCTCGTACCCCAGCTCCCCGACGAACCCGATCCGGAGCATCAGCGCGGGAATCCCTGCGACCTTCCCCTGTGCGGCGGCCATGTACGGGAACGCGGAGGTCGAGAGATCGACATCCGTCAGCGTGCTCAACAGGTCGCGCGCTCGCGGCCCGGCTAAGTTGACCGCGGCGTAGCCAGCCGTGACGTTCGTGACGTGGACGCAGAGGTCAGTGCCCGCCGCCCACCATTCCAGCCATTCGTGGACGAACTCGATGTTGCCGGTGGTGGTGGTGATGAAGAAATGGTCGTCCGACAGCCGGGTGACCGTCCCGTCGTCTAAGATGATCCCGGCATCGTCACACATCACCCCGTACCGCACCCGTCCGGGCTTCAGGGTCCGGTACCCGTTCGTGTAGACCTTGTCGAGCAGGAAGACGGCGTCGGTTCCTTTGACATCCAGTTTGCCGAGTGTCCCGACATCGATCAGGCCGACCCGTTCCCGGACGGCTTTGTACTCTTCGAAAGCAGACGTGTAGAGTTTAGGGCGTTTCCACAGGCCCATGTCCATCATCTGCGCGCCGAGCGCGACGTGCCGGTGATGCATCGGCGTCCGCTTGACCGGCTCGTGCACGCTCCCGGCGAGCGCGCCCAGAGCGACCGGCTGGTACGGCGGGCGGGAGGTCGTCGTCCCCGTCTCGGCGATCGTCCGGCCGGTCTGCCGGGCGCAGAGGACGACGGACGCCATCGAGCACATCTTCCCCTGGCACGGCCCCATCGACAGGGTGCTGTACCGTTTCAGCGTCTCGATGTGGTCGAACCCTTCGTGGATCGCGTCGCAGATGTCTTTTTCTGTCAGGTCCTCGCAGAGGCAGACGAATTTTTTGTGCGCGTGATGCGGCACGCTGACGAGGGTGCGGGATGATTCGGGCGGGGTGGATTGCCGGAGGCGGCTGAGTTCGGCTTGAAGGTGGGCGTATCGGCTGGTGTCGCCGCTGAGTCCGAGGTCGAGCACGGCGCGAAGCCCGGCGACCTGCCCGTCGAGCAGTTGCGCCTCCAGGTCGTGTGTCCCGGCGACAGACCCGGCGGCGGCGACGGACGGGGGGAGGGAGTCAGGCACGAATGTGCCTTCAGCCTCATCGTACCGCATCTTGCCGCCGCTCTGATAGATCAGCGCCGCAGCCGGCTCGAACCCGGTCGACAGCGCAATCAGGTCGCACCCGACGTATCGTTCCGACCCGTGGACGGGATGGCCATGCTCATCCAATTGGACGACGGTCGCGCCGGAGACGTGATGATGTCCGGATGCTTCGAGGATG
>JACQVL010000196.1 GCA_016209865.1 Candidatus Latescibacterota bacterium
GCCCTGTGTGGCCGCCCGTGTGGTGTCATTCCCGCGAAGGCGGGAATCCATCATCAAGGAGCGTGCTTATGAAGATCACTTTCTACGGCCACGCGGCGTTCAAGGTCGAAACGAACGGGACCCGGATCATCATGGATCCGTACAAATCGCCCGAGTGCAAGTACGACCCGATCGACGACGAGGCGGACATCGTCACGATCTGCGACAAGGATGAATACCCGTTTCATGCGGCAACAGATGACATTCGGGGAAACTTCGAGGTTCTCTATGGGCTGGACGCGGTCGAGCGGCCACGGACGATCAAGGGGATCACGTTCCACGGCATCAAGACGTATGAATTAGAAGACAGGGTGCAGCCGAACGCGATGATTCACTTCACGGTGGAGGGGGTCCACCTGTGTCACATGGGGGACTGCGGGATTCGGCTGGAGGAGGAACATATCGCGCCCATCCGGCATGTGGATGTGCTGCTCGCGCTCGCGGGTGGAGAGCGGACGATCGCGTTAGACGCGCTGAAGGACGCGATCGACCGGATTCAGCCGCGCCTGATCATCCCGATGCACTACCGGACGGAGAAGCTGCAGTTCGCAGAACCGGTGGATGAATTCCTCTCGTACTTCCCCGCCGATGAAGTTGAGCAGAGCGCGTCCTCTTCGGTTGAAATTACCCCTCAGAGTTTGCCAAGCAGTCGCCGGGTGCTCGTCCTCCGGTATGCGCGGTAGGACGTTTCCCCTCACCCCCGGCCCCTCTCCCACGGCGGGGAGAGGGGAGCCAACCAGTCCCACTGAGGACTCCCCCTTTCTCTCCCCAACGTGGGAGAGAAAGGGGGCGGGGGGATAGTGAGGGGTTTACTTCAGCAACGTCATCCGCTTCGTCTGGCTGAACCCGGCGCTCGTCGTCAGCCGGTACAGGTAGACGCCGCTGGCCACCGACAGCCCCTGCCCAGTCCGCCCGGCCCAGACGACCTCATATCGCCCCGGTTGCTGGTCAGCATCGACCAGCCGGATGACTTCCTGACCGAGCAGATTGTACACCGCTAAGACAATGTGCGCCGCCTGGGGCACGTCGTAGGCGAGCCGGGTGGTCGGGTTGAACGGGTTTGGTTGGTTGGGCTTCAGGGCGAACGTGGTTGGCAGGGGCGCGACCTTCACCGTGCTCGTCCCCAGGGTCACCGGAATCACCTGCGCCTGGCGGGTGGCCAGGATGACCTGAGAAAGCGTGAGGCTGGGCTGGGCACTCGCGTCACCTAAGATGGTCACCGGGATGAGGAGGGTCGTCCCACTGCCGGCCGTGATGCCCTGCCCGGTGGCGCTGTAGACGATGATCCGGAGGGTGCCCTCGGTCACATGGCTGACGAGGGTCATGCCATCCGCCCGGCCGGTCAGTTGGGGCGTGCCGACCTGGAGCTGGGCCGGGTCGAACGCGAACGCCATTTGCGCGCCCGCGATCGTGCCGTCGGCCTGCATCGTCACCGGGATGGCGAGTTGGCCGGCGGAGAGCGTCTGGACGTCGCCTAAGTTGACCGTCACCGAGAACGCCGGCCCGGCGACTACCTTCATCGGAAGCTCCAGGATCAGGTTCACCAGATGGACGACATCCAGGATGTTCAATACACCGTCTTCGTTCACATCCGCCAGGGCAAACGACAGCGACTCAACGGGCGGCGTAGGATCCAGCCCTAAGATCAGCCGGACGAGGGCGATGATGTCCAGAATGTTGAGCCGCATATCCCGCGTCAGGTCGCCGCGCCGCAGGGTCATGCCGGACGGCAGGCGATCCAGCGCGGCGATCAGGTCTCTCGTCAGCGCACCATCGTAGAGGCGAATCCGGGCGACCGCCCCGGCTGAATGTTCACCGGAGACATCACTATCATCTTGGAAGAAACGGAGGACATTGTTCTCATCGATCACAGCGAGGTCAAACGTATCGAGAAATGAGAATTGTGAGATTCCGTTGACGTATCCGACGACATTCTTGGCCGAGTCCCGCGTAAGCACGACTTGTGCATACGTGTTTGGAACGAGAGGTCCGCCGGTGCCGTATGCCTCGTCATAAAACACCAGGTCGCCGTCGAGGTTGTACAAGCCTTCATCAGCAGTCGCGTTCTTGAACTCCACAAGCCGCCGGTAGTCGGACACCGTAGAGAAACGGAACAGGATGACGATGGAGTAGGTCTCGTTCAGGATCACCCCTGTGGTCGGAGAGAGGGCAAGTCCATTACCTTCCGGGAACGCGAGCACGGTGCGCGTCTGACCGTCTATCGTGTCAACGATGAACGCATTGCTGCCACTGCCGAGGTCAGTCAGTGCCGGGGGCGTGCCGACGGAACTGGACCGAGTATTCTCGAACTGATAGTCTGCAACCAGTGTCTGGGCTGATGCGGACACGGCCAGAGGTCCGTACCACGCGATCAGGCCACTGAGGGCCATCATCAAGACCACACGGGCTCTGTACATGGGGAACCTCCTTGGAGGCATTGATTATGGTTCGGAGAGTGAGGATCTATCCCCTATTCTACGATAACAGCGAAAGAGGTCTGTGAACCCGATCACTTCAGGCGCGGCAACACATCCCCATAACGCCGGATCGCGTCCCGGAATCGCGCGGCCGAAACCCAGCGCGTGTTGTCCGTCGAAAGGTACGCCCGGTGCGCTTCATCGTCGGGATCGTGCTCCTCCGGACCGTACGGATACCGCGACATGCCGTGGAAGGGCAGCGGCTCGATCGTGGCGGCGGAGGCGGTGTTGAGATCGCCCTCCTTGAGCCACCCGTCGGAGTAGAGGACGTAGTCCCGCGTCCAGCCCGGACGGAGCGGCGGCAGGGTCGTCGCATCGAAGGTGGCAGTGATTTCTTCGCCGGAGCTGAAGATCGCGTACCGATCGTCGGACGCCCGCAGGAGCGGGGTCACAGACCCGTAGCGCGTCCGCATTCCCTCGAAGGGCAGCCACTGCTGGGCGGGATCGACGACGGCATACTCGCGCAGGTACGGGCCGGACGGGCTGTCCCGATACTCCTTAGAGAAGCCCCGGTAGTGCAAATCCGCACGCTGCGGGAAGAGAGGGGTGATCGTCCAGGCGACGGCCGGCTCATCGACGGTGAAGAACGCCTCGTTCCAGTACACCTGAAGGTTCGTGGTGATGCGAACCCGAAAATCATCCGTCAGGAATTTCCCGGTCAGGTCGACGACGATCGTCTTGTTCTCGCCCGCCGGGAAGCCCATGAACGGGATCACCGTCTGCCACCGTCCCCGTGCATCGGGCACCTGGAGGGCAGGCCCCATCGCTCTCAGCCCCTCGCGCTGTGACAACGCCAGGTTCGTGCTCGGCTCGATGGGCATGACCCAGCCGTTGAGGAACAGCCGGATGGCGGTCGCGCCCCTTAGGTCGCCTAAGTTGAGAGTGATGACGTGCGGCTCAGTCAACCCCTGGTACGCGGTCGGCGCAAAATCCCCCACGTACCGCTCATCCCGCGCGATGAGGAGGGGCAGGACATCGTGTCCGTGCTCATCGACCGCCGCCCGTGGCCGTCGCGGACGGGTCGCGGTGTGCAACCGGAACGGCGGGAACGGCGGCAGGAGGTATTTTTCATCCACGTACACGTTCGACGCCGTCGGATGGTCGATGACGAGCAGCTTTAAGGCATCTAAGTAGACCGCGTCCCAGAGCTCCTCGACGATCTGCAGGGTGTACCGCCCGTCCTTCGGTCTGAGCTGATCCCCCTGGATCTTCACGTAATCGTTGGCGGCGTCCGGAAACGCCGGAGCGCCGGTGTCCGTCAGTGCCCCGATCGCGCTGCGAGTCATGAGATGGGTGACGAACGTGTAGCCGCGTCCGTCCCAGGTGTACAGGGACGGGCACGACCCCTTCAGTCGCTGCTGCTCGACGACCCGCTGGTTGACGGCCGGGCTGACCGTGTTCTGCGGAGTTCCGTTGCTCCAGAACACCCGCAGGACGTCCGCATTCGGGCGTGAGCCAAGCCCGAAGTGCGTGACCGGCGCGGTGACGACCCGACGCTGATACTGGGTCTCCGCGTTGAGTTCGATCGTCGAGCCGATTCCGTACACGTTGTTCTTACTGCTGCCCATCGTCGCGGCCGCGAGCTGGACATCCAGCCAGTGATGAGTATTCCCCCCCTCGTTGCGGAGGACGCTGAACGTCCCGTCCGGCGTCACCAGCGCGAGGTCGAGGTCGCCATCGTGGTCGACATCACCGGCCGTCACGGCAGAGAGGGATGGCGGCAACGGCGGCAGGAGGGACGACGCATCCTCGAACCGTCCATTTCCCAGGTTGCGGAGCAGACGCGCGCCTGACGCGGCAGTCCCGGATGTGCCCACGACGACGAGGTCGAGAAACCCGTCGTTATCGAAGTCGAGCGGGACGGCGGACTGCGCCTTGAGCCTCGCACACAGCCTGGCCAGGATCACCGACGTGCTGTCCTGCACGAATATCCGCCCGTTCTGGTTCCAGGACAGCGCGCACGACGGCGTGCCCGCGCCCGCTACGACGAGGTCGAGAAATCCGTCGTTGTTGTAGTCCCCCGCCGCCACCGCGTCAGCCGGCGGCAGTCCTCTCAACCCGAATCGCGCCGTCCAATCGGCCATCTTCCCCTGCCGGAGGTTACGGTAGAGGCGGTGCCGTCCCGTCCCATCCGCCACGACGAGGTCGAGCGCGCCGTCGTCATCGAAATCCCCGAATGCAGCGGCCCGGCTGTCCATGCCCTGGCGTCCGACGTCGGCCTGGGCAGTGGCCTCCTCGAACGTGCCATCCGCACGGTTCCGGTACAGATGATCCGCATGGTCCTCCGCACTTGCTAAGAAGAGGTCAAGGTCGCCGTCGTGGTCGAAGTCGGCGAAGAGGGCGGCCACCCCTCCGGCCCCACTCCCAGGGGATCGGGGGTCAGGGGTCAGGGATCGGAAAATCAGGCGAGAAGAGCTGAGGACAAAGCCCTTGCGTCCACGATTCTGATACAGCCCATTAGGGCCATTCCGATTGATGACGTAGAGGTCCTGCAGGCTGTCGTTGTCCACATCGGCGAACAC
>JACQVL010000208.1 GCA_016209865.1 Candidatus Latescibacterota bacterium
CGACGGGTACTGCATCCCGCGTCGCAGCCGGTTCCTGGGCCGGACGATCCGGCATGCCGGCTGGGGAGACGACCGGCCGCTCCGGTTGTTCAGACGGTCGAAGACGCGGGTCACCGACACGCAGGTGCACGAAGGGTTCCTCGTCGACGGGCCGGTCGGGACGCTGACCGCCCACTTCGAGCACGACGCCTACAAGAGCCTGTACCAGTATATCGAGAAGCTGAACGAGTACACCTCGATCGAGGTGCGGAACCGGCTTCGCGCCCATCCCGACCGCTGGATCGGCTGGCCGCATCTGGTGCTGGCGCCCTTAGGAGTCTTCTGGAAGATGTACGTCGTCAAGCGGGGATTCCTGGACGGACTCCACGGTCTCCTGCTGTGTCTGCTCTCGTCTCTGTCCGTCATGATCGGCTACGCGAAGGTCTGGGAGTACCAGATGCGCCATCGCCAGGGTCACGGGATGTTCCCGCCCATCCGCACGGAAGAGGTGTGCAGCAGACAGCCGGGGTACAATCGGCTGCGCGTCGGCGGGGACGATGAGTTTGAGTGGGGTGACAAAAAATAGCGGGGGAGCAGAGGAGCAAGGGGGCAGAGGGGAAAAGGATTCCATCCCCTCTGCCCCTCCACCCCTCTGCGATTTTTTCGAGGTGCCCATGGGCCTGAAGCGCTCACTGTTTAAAGCTCTCTCCCATCATCGCCCCTTGCAACGGCTCGTCCGTGACGCCGTCATCCGCCGGAAACTGGGCTTCCCGGAGGTCATCAGCATCGAGTCGTCCAGCTACTGTAACGCGGACTGTATCATGTGCCCGCGTGAGAAACTGACCCGGACGAAGGGGAACATGACACTCGACCTGTACCGGAAGATCATCGACGAGTGCGCCCGGCACCGTCGGCAGGTCCGGCTCATCCAGCCGTTCATGTTCGGCGAGCCGTTCATCAACAAACGGCTCGTTGAGATGATCCAGTATACGAAGCATAAGATGCCATCCACCCCCGTCAACGTGAGCACGAACGGCTCCCTCATCAGCCCGGAGCGGGCGCAGGACATCCTGGACAGCGGGCTGGACAAGATCAACATCGACATCGATGGCGCCTCGAAGGAGACGTTCGAGAGCGTCCGGGTCGGGCTGAATTACGATGACGTGGTCGAGAACGCCCGGTCTCTCATGGCGCTCAAACGGCGGACGGGACGGAAGAAGCCGGAGATCACCGTGACGATCATCAACATGGACCGGACGGCCGGCGAGATCGAAGCGTTCAAGGGACTGTGGGGCCCGATCGCCGACCACGTCGTTGTCCAGAGCTACACGACGTGGACGGGCAGCGTCGAAGACCGGAACGTCGGAGACTCCGCCGCCGCGTCCCAGGCTGGCCGGTTTACCTTCCCCTGCAAGCACCCGTGGGAGGAGTTCGTCATCGCCCACGACGGCCGGGTGTCCATCTGCTGCCTCGATTTCGACTTCACGGTGGTCGTGGGCGATGTCTCGGCACAGTCGATCCAGGACATCTGGAACGGTGAAGCCCTCTCCCGCGTGCGCCAGACGATGATCGAGAACCGGTACGAGGAACTCGACCTCTGCCGCCACTGCAACAACTACATCTTCCAGACGGACTGTTCCTGGCATGATCTATGGAAGGACGGTCATCCTGGATGATCGAACTGTAGCCCCGTTCACCGATGACTCGCCCCCTGCGCATCTTCCAGGTCTGCTCTTCCTTAGCGTGGGGCGGGACCGAGATGCACCTCCCGATCCTGGCCTCCAAGCTCGTCGAACGCGGCCATACGGTACTGGCCGTCTGTCATCCTGACGGCAAGATCGTGCGGGAGACGGAGGCCCGGCGCATCCCGACGGCCACCCTCCGGCTGGGCGCCTACCTGAGTCCGGTGACGACCGCGCAACTCGTCCGCCTGATCCGTCGAGACCGCCCGGACATTCTCCACCTCCATCTGTCCCGCGACCTCTGGCAGGCCGTCCCGGCAGCCCGATTGGCGGGCTGCGGGCGGGTGGTTCTGACGAAGCACGTGGGGTCGTTCGTACGGAAGCATGATGTCCTGCACCGCTGGCTCTACCGTCGTGTTGACCGCGTGCTGACCGTCTCCGACGTCCTCCGCCAGAACGTCATCGAGACCTGCCCGATCCCCCCCGAGCGCGTCCTGACCGTCCACCATGCCCTCGACATCCGGAAATACGACCCGTCCCGGTGCCAACCGGACGCGGTGCGACGGGAGCTCGGCCTCGCGCCCGACGACCTGGTGATCGGGACGGTCGGGCGGATTACTCCGGGCAAGGGCTACGAGGAGTTCCTGCAGGCCGGCCGATTGATCCGGGATGCGCAGATGCGCGACGGAACAGGACGCGGGGTGAAATTCCTCATCGTCGGGAACGCCAGCTACGGAGAAGAGGCATATTACGACCGGATTGTCTCGCTCGCCCGTGACCTCGGTCTCGGGCAGGACGTGATCTTCGCGGGCTACCGGCGCGACATCCCGGAGGTGTTGAGCGCGATGGACGTGTTTCTCTTCCCTTCCCGCGCCGAGGGACTGGGCGCGACGCTCATCGAGGCGATGGCGATGCAGCGCGCGTGTGTCTCGACGAATTCAGACGGGACGGCCGATATCATCGAACACGGAGTGACCGGCCTGACCGTCCCGCCGGGGGACGCCGAAGCGTTCGCCCGTGCGACGCTCACCATCCTCCGCGATCACGCGCTCCAGCGCCGGATGGCGGCCGCCGCCCGTCGATGCGTTGAGAAGAAATTCGATCTTGAGGCGATGACATCGAAGATCGAATCGGTGTATGAGAGTGTGGCATGAACCTCTACCTTCGCGTCGTCTCCTACGTCAAGCCGTACTGGCACTACATGGCCGGGGCGATTCTGTGCATGGTGTGCTTCGCCGCCCTGAGCAGCGCGACGGTGTGGATCGCCCTGCCGCTCCTGCAAACGCTGTTCGGGAAGGAGGCTCCGCACGAGAGCGTGATCCTGAGAGAAGCGGCCCCGGCCGCACGGCTCGACGAGGCCGCCACCCTCGTCCGCTGGCGGGAGACGCTGAAAGAACGGACGAACAGGCTCATCGCCGGGCGGACGAACGCGGACACCCTGAAACGGCTCTGCGTGATCGTCTTCATCGTCGTGCTCCTCAAGAACCTGTGCAGTTACTTCCAGGCGTACCTGATGGCGTACGCGGAACTCGGCGTCATCCGGGACCTCCGCAACGCCCTGTACACCCATCTCCACCGGCTGTCCCTCTCGTACTTCCATCAGGAGCGCACCGGCGAGCTGATCTCCCGGATCACGTACGACGTGAACCTCGTCAACGGGACGATCTCCGCCGCGTTCGGGACGATGGTCAAAGAGCCCCTCCTCGTCCTCGTCCACCTGGCCCTCCTCGTCCTCCTGAGCTGGCAGCTCACGTTGGCGGCCTTCCTGTTCCTGCCGTTGAGCGTCCTGGTCATCACGAAGGCCGGCCAGAAACTCCGGCGCAGCAGCACCGCCTCGCAGGAGACGATGGCCGACCTGACCTCCACCATCCAGGAGACGGTCGCTGGAATTCGTGTCGTGAAGGCGTTCGGGATGGAGGGGTTCGAGACGACGAAATTCATCCGGCAGACGGGTTCGTATTTCAGAACCCTGCTCCGGCTCACCCGGACTCGCAACTTAGCCGGGCCGGTCACCGAGGTCTTGGGCGGCCTGGTCGGCCTGGCCATCCTCTGGTACGGCGGGAGCCGGGTGATGGCGGGCGACTTGCTGGCCCCGGAAGATTTTTTGACGTTTCTGCTCGCCCTCTTCTCGATGCTCAAACCCCTCAAGGAACTGGGCCAGGTGAATAACCGGATTCAGGAAGGGATCGCCGCCGCCGAGCGGGTGTTCGCCATCCTCGACACCCCGCCCAGCATCGTGGACGCGCCAGGGGCGATCCAGGTGACCGGCTTTCGTGAGTCGATCCGTTTCCGGGATGTGTCGTTCGGATACGACGGGAACCGGGAGGTGCTGCAGCACATCGACCTCACCGTCAGGGCGGGGGAGATTCTGGCGATCGTCGGGCCGAGCGGCGGGGGCAAATCCACCCTCGTCGACCTGGTCGCCCGGTTCTACGACCCGACAGATGGAACGATCCAGATCGACGGGGTCGACCTTCACCGCATCCGCCTCGACTCCCTCCGCGGGCTGATGGGCATCGTCACGCAGGAGGTCATCCTGTTCAACGATACCGTGCGGAACAACATCGCGTACGGGCTGGCGGACATCCCACTCGACCGGGTGATCGAGGCAGCGGTGGCGGCCAACGCGGATGAGTTCATTCGGAAGCTCCCCGACGGGTACGACACGTGGATCGGGGAGCGGGGCGTCCGGCTGTCCGGCGGCCAGCGGCAGCGGTTAGCCATCGCGCGCGCGATCCTGAAAGACCCGCACATCCTGATCTTCGATGAAGCGACGTCCGCCTTAGACACCGAGTCCGAACTGCTCGTCCAGGAGGCGATCGACCGGCTGATGCGCGGCCGGACGGCGTTCGTCATCGCGCATCGCCTGTCCACCATCCAGCACGCGGATCGGGTGATCGTCATCGACGACGGACGGATCGTCCAGACGGGCACGCATGCGACGCTCGTCCAGGCGGACGGGCTGTACCGGAAGCTGTATGCGCTGCAGTTCAGGCAGGGGTCAGGGGTCAGGGGACAGGGTCAGGGGTCAGGGATTCCGTATGAAGTGCCAGAAGACAAGCCTGGATTCCCGCTTTCGCGGGAATGACAACAGATTCTTCTCGTCCCTTGTCGCTCATCATTGAATTTCTCTGACCCCTGACCCCTAAATTTACCATGTGGTACTCCATCGAGAAGACCATCAAGACCTGGGCGCTCCATCGGCTTGAACGGCGCATGCCGCGCCGGGAGGTCTCGCCGGAGGCGGTCGATTGGGGGCGCGTCCGCCGGGTGCTGATCGTCCGGCAGCACGACCAGTTCGGGGATTTCCTCCTCACGACCCCGGCCATCCGGGCGCTGCGGCAGCGGTTTCCAGACGCCTACCTCGCGCTGGTCGTCCGGGAGTACCTGAAGCCCGTCGCGCAGGGGAACCCGGATGTCGATGAACTGCTCGTCTTCCCTCAGCCGGTGGGACGATGGACGCCCAGGGACAGCCTGCGCCTCGTCAGCCGGCTCCGGGACGGGTTCAACTTAGCGGTCGTGTTCAACACCGTCTCGCATTCCCTCTCCAGCGACCTGATCGCGTACAGCTCCGGCGCGCCGCTCATCCTGGGACCGGCACTCCCGACGTTCGACCACTGCGAACGCAACCCGTTCTACACCCTCGTCGCCCCCTACGACCCGGCCCCGAAGCACCAGGCCGACCGGAACCTCGACGTCGTGCGGCACATCGGCGCGGACACGGATGACCTGACCTACAGGTTCGGGTTGAGCCACGCGGAGGAGCAGGCGGGCCAAGCGTTGCTGCGGAGCCTGTGCGGCACGAACAGCCGCCGGACCGTGGGGGTGCACTTCGGCACGAAGGACACCGGGAAGCGGTTTCCGATCCCGAGGCTGGCGGAGTTGTGCGACCGTCTTGTCGAGCGAGGAGAGACGGAGATCATCGTCATCAGAGCTCCGGATGAAGACGCCCTGTTAGCGGCGTTGATGAGCCAGATGCGTCACTACGTCGCGGTCGCGCCTCTTCTCCGCCTGCGCGAGGTCGCCGGGCTGCTCGCGTCGCTCGGCCTGCTCGTCTGCAACGACACCGGCGTCCTCCACCTGGCCGCCGCGGTCGGGACGCCGACCGTCTCGTTCCACGCGAAGAGCGACCCGGCGTTCTGGAAACCGATCGGGGACCGGCACGTGGCCGTGTACGCGGCGAACGGGGATATCACGACGGTGACCGTCGATCAGGCGATGGGGGCGGTCGACCGGGCGCTGGGGACAGTCCGCCCTCACACGCCACGCCCCCCATCCCTGCCGTCCCCTTGACATCCATCCGCTCCGTGTGTACACTGCAAGTAGATCGGGATGATCCCGGCGGCCCTCACCCCCGTCCCCTCTCCCACGAGGGGAGAGGGGAGACAACCATTCCTTCGGGAGACACCCTCTTTCTCTCCCCCTGTGGGAGAGAAAGAGGGCTGGGGGATAGAGAGGGGGCAGCTCCACCATGCGCGCCATCCTCGACCTCGGCTGCGGGCCGTACCGGAAGATCGACGGAGCGGTCGGCGTGGACATCCGTCCGGCCCCGCACGTGGACGTGGTGCACGACCTGAATCAGTACCCGTACCCGTTCGATGAGAACCAGTTCGACCATATCGAGATGTCCCATATCCTCGAACACGTCTATCATCCCGCCCGGACGATGGAGGAAGTCCACCGGATCGCCCGGCCCGGCGCGACCGTGCGGGTCGTGACCCCGCATTACACGTCCCAGCTCTCGTACGGGGACCTGACTCACTACCATCACTACGGCT
Organism: Candidatus Latescibacterota bacterium; assembly: GCA_016209865.1. GTDB lineage: Bacteria > JAAXHH01 > JAAXHH01 > JAAXHH01 > JACQVL01 > JACQVL01. The sequence continues at coordinate 6,440 of JACQVL010000208.1, forward strand.
ATGTGACGTTTACCACCCTCTGCAACAGCGGCCAGTTCCGGCTGGAGCGGAGCCGGCTGATCTTCACCGACCTCTACCGGACGCTGGGCATCAGTCTCCTGGCCAACCTGTTCCCCCGGCGGTGGGAGAAGTACGTCGCGTTTCTCTTCCCGGCGTTGTATGTCGAGGTGGTCTTGAGGGTCGTGAAGGATCAGTGACGAGTGACCAGTGACGAGTGACGAGTCATGAGAGAAGAGCATTCTATCCCGTCTTCCGTTCCCGAACCCCGAATCCCGAATCCCGAACCCCGGCCTTGCCGCCTCTCCGCCATCATCATCGCGCGCAACGAAGAGGCGCAGATCGGCGCCTGCCTGGATAGTGTGCAGTGGGTGGATGAGGTTGTCGTCGTCGATTCTGGGAGCACCGACCGGACGGTCGAGTGGGCCCGCGCACGGGCGACCAAGGTCATCCAGACGACATGGGAGGGGTACGTCAACACGAAAGTCCGGGCGGTGGACGAAACGTCGGGCGACTGGGTGCTGTGGGTGGACGCGGACGAGCGGGTGACCCCGGAACTGGCGGCGGAGATTCAGGCGGTCTTGCGGCACGCCGGGGACGAGTACCGGGGCTTCTACATCGCCCGGAAAGCGATCTTCCTCGGCCGGTGGATGAAGCATTGCGGCTGGTACCCCGGCTATGTCTGCCGGCTGTTCCGGAAGGACGCCGCCCGGTTCGACGGCGCGCTCGTCCATGAGTCGGTCGTCGTGGACGGGCGTATTGGTTACCTCAAAGAACCACTGATTCATTATACGGACACGACGTTGGAACATTATGTGGAAAAGTTCAACACCTACACCACCCTGGCCGCGCAGCAACTGTATCAGGACGGGTTCCGGTTCCGGCTGATCGACCTGCTCGTCCGTCCGCCGTTTGCGTTTGTGAAAATGTATGTGATCAAACGGGGCTTCCTCGACGGTCTGCAGGGCCTCATCCTGTGCGTCCTGTCGAGCTGTTACGTCTTCACGAAGTACGCGAAGTTGTGGCATCTGTGGCATGGTAAGGGCGATTCATAAATCGCCCCTACGATCAATCAATGAACCCATCCGCCATGTCCCGTCTCTCTATCGTCGTGATCACCTACAACGAAGAACACAAGCTCAGGCGGTGCCTCGACCCGGTCCGCTGGGCGGACGAGATCATCGTCGTCGACAGCTACAGCACCGACCGGACGGTGGACATTGCCCGCGAGTACACGGAGCGGGTGTACCAGAACCCGTGGGCCGGGTTCGCCGCTCAGCGGACGTTCGGGATGGAACGGGCGACGGGCGACTGGGTGCTGTTTCTCGACGCGGATGAGTACGTGACGGACGAGTTGAACGCGCGGCTCCGGTCGATCCTCACGGACGGGACGCCAGACGATGGGTTCAAGATCCACCGGGTCGAGCATTTTCTCGGCTACCCCATCCGGTACGGGACGTTCAACCCGAGCTACCAGCCCCGCCTGCTGCGGCGCGGGAAGGGCTACTGGACGGGCGGCGCGCACGCGCATTTCGAGGTCGACGGGACGATGGGCATCATCGAAGAAGACCTCTACCACGATTCTCACAACACCATCGCCGAGTTCATCACGAGGATCAACGCCTACACGACGATCGACGCACAAGAACGGTTCGAACGCGGACAGCGCGTCGGACGGGCCAGGGTCGTGCTTTCTCCCATCGGGATGTGGTGGAAGTGCCTGATCGTGAAACAGGGGTACCGGGACGGTTTTCCTGGTTTCCTGCTGAGTATCGGGATGGGGATTTACTCGTTCCTGCGTCTGGTCAAGGTGTGGCAGTTGAATCAGGAACCTCACCCTTACCCCCTGACCCCCTTCCCCTCTCCGCGAGCAGAGAGGGGAAGGGGGAGTGATTTGAGAGTCTCATGAGTCACACCCCTTCTTCCGCCTGCAGCCTCATCATCCCGACATGGAACGGCCGCGCCCTCCTGGAACGCTGCCTCCGGTCGGTGCTCGACGCGGTGGACGTCGGCCGGCACGAGGTGATCGTCGTCGACGACGGGAGCACGGACGGGACGGCCGCGTTCGTCCGTTCGACATTCCCAGAGGTGATCGTCGAGGAGATGGGCGGCAATCGGGGGTTCGGGGAGGCGTGCAACGCGGGCGTCGCGCGCAGCGTCGGGCCGGTCGTCGTCCTGCTGAACAACGACCTCGTCGTCGAGACCTGGTTTCTTCCGCCCCTGCTGGAGCATTTTCAGGACGAGCGCGTGTTCGCCGTCAACCCCTGCGTCTACCAGGCGGACGGCAGGACGCCGGGCGGCGGGCTGGTGCGCGGGTACTTCCACTTCGGGTTGCTCCGGCTGCGCTGGTCGGAATCGGCTGAAGAACGGGGACGCGGCGGGCTGACGCTGTACGCGAACGGGGCCGCGACGGCCATCCATCGGAGAAAGTTTCTTGAACTCGGCGGGTTTGACGCATTATATTCTCCATTCTATTCGGAGGATCTCGACCTGTCGTACCGGGCGTACCAGCGCGGGTGGGAAGTCCGGTACGAGCCGCGGAGCGTGGTGCGCCACGATCACAGCCGGACGATCACGGCGGCGTTCGACCCGGCGTTCGTCGCGCGCATCAGCCGGCGCAACCGGATGCTGTTCGTCTGGCGCAACGTCCGGGACCCGTGGCTGCTCGTCCAGCACGGGACGTGTCTGGTCTTGCGGACGTGCGGAGGCCTGTTGAGCGGGGACGTGACGTTCCTCCGCGCGCTGACTGACGCGCTCCGCCGCGTTCAGGAGGTGGGACGGCGGCGCCGGCAGGACCCTCCGGGTCTGGTTCCGGACCGGGACATCTTAGAGCGGACGTCGCGCTGGGCGCTGAAGAAAGGACGAGGGACGCCCCGCCGGATTCTCGTCACCCGGCTGCGATTTATCGGGGATGTGGTGCTGACCACCCCGGTCGTCCGCGCGCTCCGGGCGCAGTACCCGGAGGCGGAGATCGTCTACCTGGCTGAACGCGGCCCGGCCGAGGCACTCGACGGCCATCCGGACGTGGACGAGGTCATCCCGTTCGACCGGGAGAGCCTCAGCCGGCTCCCGCTCGGACGGCGTCTCCGCGAGTACGGCCGGTTTTTAGCCGGCCTGCGGACGCGGCGGTTTGATGTGGTGATCGACCTGTTCAGCAACCCGCGGAGCGCCCTGCTGACGTTGGCGACCGGAGCGCCGCTCCGGGTGGGGTACGACGTGCGCGGACGGGGGATCGTCTATAACGTCAAAATCCGCCGGTCGTCGTCGTTGAGTGTCGTCGATGCCTACCTGGACGCGGTGCGGACGCTCGGCCTCCCGGTGATGGATTCGCAGCCCCGCCTGGCGCTCACCGAGGAAGACGTGCAGTGGGCGGATGAGTGGCTCAACGAGCGGGGCATCGGACACGAAGGCGCCGTCATCGGCCTGAACCCCGGCGCGAGCTGGCCGGCCAAGATGTGGGGGACGGAGCGGTTCGCGGAACTCGGCGATCGATTGGTCGAGCGCCATCAGGCCGTCGTCATCCTCGTCCACGGGCCGGGTCAGCGATCCCTTGTCGAGGCCGTCGAGGCAGGCATGCGGCACCGGCCGGTCATCGCCGGCCTGATGCCCCTCAAGCGTCTGGCCGCGCTCATCCATCGGTTCGACGTGTTCGTCACGAACGACTGCGGTCCGATGCACATCGCGGCCGCGGTCGGGACGCCGACGGTCGGCCTGTTCGGGCCGAGCCGGCCGGATATCTGGTTTCCGTACGCCGAGGTGGACGGGCATACCGCGCTCACTCCACGCGTCCCGTCCTGCTGCGGCCGTGACGTCTGCACCGCCCCGACTCCGTGCATCGCCACGATCCCGGTCGATGACGTCTGCGCGGCGGTGGAACGGGCGTTGAGCGTGAGGAAGCAAGTTGGGGGTGTGATATGAGCACATCGCAGAAGATGGATGCACCACAGCACAGGAAGCCACGAGCGGATGTCGCTAACCCATCGCAACCCGTCGCGCAGCCTGACGGAAGCCCGGCGTCACAGCAGCCGCCCGGCACTAAGGATGACGCGAAGGATGACGTGTATTCCGCCGAAGAAGAGGAGGCGGTGATGCAGCGGCTACGCGACCTGGGGTACGTGTGAGATCAATGCCTGCATCGAAATTGTTCGTCATCGGACTGGACTGCGTGCCCCCGGAACTGGTCCTCCACCGGTGGCGGCAGGACTTACCGCATCTGAACCGGCTGATCGGCCACGGGGTGTCTGGCAGCCTGACCAGTTGCATCCCGTGCATCACCGTCCCGGCGTGGAGCGTGATGACCTCCGGCAAGGACCCGGGGGTGCTGGGCATCTACGGGTTTCGGAACCGTGTGGACTACTCATACGACCGGATGACGATCGCCACCGGGGCGGCCGTCCAGGAGTCGCGCGTGTGGGATCTGTTGAGTCAGGCGGGCAAGAGGGTGGTCACGATCGGCATTCCCGGCACGTACCCGCCGCGACCGGTGAACGGCGCGCAGGTCGGCTGTTTTCTCACTCCGC
>JACQVL010000201.1 GCA_016209865.1 Candidatus Latescibacterota bacterium
CACAACCGGACGGCCCTCCGCGCGGCGGGACTGGCTCTGGCGGCTGTGACATTCCCGCAGCATCCCGAGGCGGGCGACTGGCGACAGATGGCGCGCATCTTCGCGCAGGACAGCATCGGCCACTGGTCGATCGAGGACGCCTCACTCTACCATCCTATCTGGACGTACGCGATGATCCTGTACGCGGACGCGATGGGAGAACAGGACTTCTTCCGCCATGTCATGACGCGGTACTACTTCGATTACTACCTCGCCCTCCTCGCCCCGTCGGGCGGGATCGCGGACTTTGGGGACTCGGACTGGCGGTCGTCGTGGCCGTATTTCATCGTCTGTTTCGAGCGCGGGGCGCGGGAATACCGTGACCCGAAGCTCCGGTACGGGGCGTGCCGGGTCTACAGCCGGATGTGGGAAGAAGCCGGACAACCCGACCATTTCGGGCCGTGCTCCTACTTCATCGATGCGTACGATTGGGTCGATGAGCGCATCCCGCCGGAGGAGCCGACGACGGGCAGTCAGGAAGTCTTGGAGGACCTGGCCGGCAAGAAGGTGGTCTTCCGGAACGGTTGGGGGGACGACGCGACGTTCCTCCTCCTGAACTACAAGCCGGAGACCGACTACGGCTACACGCCGCGCGAGTATCTCAGGCGGACGATCTGCGTCGAGGCGGAAAAAGCCCACCACGGCCATTCGGACGAGAACGCCATCTGTCTCCTCATGCACAACGGAACGGTCTTGCTCCACGAGGCGGGCTACCGGGAGCGCCTGCCGAACGGGAAATACCGGGCTGACTTGTACCATAACCGGGTCGTCGTGCGCCGTGGAGAGCCGTCAGATCGCGCCCATCTCCTCGCCTTTCTTCAGGACGGCGGTGCTCACAAACCGACGGAGACGCAGAAGATCGAGTTCATCACGTTCGCGTCGGTCGAGATGAGCCGGACGCGGGTGATTGACCGGAACGTCGGCTATCAATGGGATCGCACGATCGTCTATCTCAGACAGGAAGGGATGTTCGTCGTCTTCGACGGGGTGGAATTCCTCCACGAGGGGCAGTTTACCCTCTCCAACCTGTTCTACACGCGGCAGGTCCTGCGCCACGGACCGGGCTACTTCGAGACCGCCATCGATCGTCTGCGGGAGTACGAGAATCGCGGCGAGCAATCTCTGTTGATCTGGTTCGCCCGGACGGGTGACCGGTGGGAGGGGACGGACGAGACGCGGCGGTACTACCAGGATGAGCGGCTCGTCCACCAGACGATCACCGCGACGTACCAGCGAGGCGACCTGGTCGCCTTCTGTACGGTGCTCGCGCCGCACGGGCCGCAGGAGGATGTCGAGGCGTTCGCTAAGCGGTTCCGCGTCCCGGCCGTCGACCGATGGCCCCGTGCGGTGGGACTGGAGGTACTGACGAACGATGGAACGATCACGCTCGGCGTCAAACTCGACCTCTCTCTCGAAACCCTGACCGAGAACATCCGGCCGCGGTACAACTGGGAATCCGGCCGGACGCGGTACGGGGCGGTGGAGACGGACGCCCGGTTTGTGTATTGTGCTGAACAGGGGGACACGCTCGACTACGCGTTCACTGAAGGGGTTCGAGTGCGGTATCAGGAACGAGAGGTCTTTGCCGCCCAGCCGTGCGGCTTTCCTTTGCAGTTCTTCGAGCCGGAGACCCAGGCTGGGACGCCCAAATGGCGGGCCTGGGAATCACGAATGTCCAGGTAGGAGAACGGCCCCATGTACACTCCGCTTGCCGTGAAGCCGCTGAAAACAGGAGAGCCGCTGGAGATCGGCGTCGTCTTCGCTCCCGATGAGGTGTATGCCCCGCTCATCAAGCCCCTGCTCGGCCATAAGCCGGCCTCGTTCCGGTGGCACATCGACGCCTCGTTCGATCCGGGGCGGATTCAGGGGTTGGAGACCCGGTATTACGTAGGCTGTCTCGACCGCCGTCCGATCTGTAACATCATGACGGTTGAATACGGCGGGATGGGCATCCTGGGGCATGTCTTCACCGTCCCAGAGCATCGGCGAAAGGGAGCATGCCACCTGGTCATGGCGGAGCAGATGGAAGATTTTCGCTGGCGCGGCGGGAAGTTGCTCACCCTGGGCACCGGCTACGACTCCCCCCCGTACTGGATTTACCATGCGTTCGGGTTCCGGAGTATCATTCCGGGGTCCGGGTTTATGAAGTACGTGACGGATGAGGGCTTCGAGTCGCGTCTGCTGGCGTCCGGCGGGACGACCGTGAGGCCGCCGGAATGGCGCGACTGGCCGGTGGTCAACGTCCTCTGCGCGCAGACGGACGGTGCCTACGTGCGCAGTGTCGGGTTCGGGCTGTACGGGCCGTACAACTTTGAAGGCGGGTTTCTGACGCTGATGCAGGGCATGGAGGAACAGCCGGACTGGAACGGCCGGCTCCTGATCTCTCACACCGGCGCGGTCGTCGGGTATGCCACTGTCCAGCCGGACGCCCGGTGGCGGGGTAACGTGGCGCTGCTCGACCTGTTCGTCCTTCCCCGCTTCACCACCCATACCCATGTCTTGCTCCAGGCGCTCCCCCTGCCCGCGAAGAAAGTCCAGTGTTACGCTGAGGAGGATGCGGACTGGAAGGTCGCGGCGCTGCTGGAAGCCGGGTTCGCGGTCGAGGCGACCCTCCGGGCGCAGATGACGCCGGACGGCCGACCGCTCGATGTCGTGGTGTACGCGACGTATCGTTGACACGTTCGCATGTTTGAACGTTGACACGTTCAAGTCCTCCAAAGAACGTTCTAACGTGTAAACGTGCTAACGTGCCAACGGCATGATAATCACCCCTTCCGCAGGGTCGCCCCAGCCAGCGGCCTCTCCCCTCAGATAGGCGCTCACGACGAACGCTCCGGTGACCGCGTCGAGCTCATGGTCGGTCATCCCGGCCCGCAGCCCGCGAATGCCAAGCCGCCTCAGTCCGGCCCGGAGCGCGTCCAGACCCTGCTGTTTTCGGGGAATGTCTAAAAGGTCCTGCGCCCCGCCCGGGTAGATTTCGACGGCGGAGATGCCGAAGGCTTCGATCCGGGCCTTCAGCCGCAGACCGCGCTCCGTCAGCGTCCGCATCGGGCCGAGGGTGACCGGGAAGAACCGGATACGATGCCGGAGGAGCTCGCGGTCGCATGCCCGGAGATGGACGTCGTTCCGATCATGGATCGTCCGCCGCCCTCGGGGCAGGCTGAGCGGCGCGTCGATCCCGACGATCCGGGGAGTGACCTGTTCGATGGATGCCAGGATTTCGTCATCCGTGTAGGCGAGGAACGTCTCGGCCCTGTTTCCGCGAAGGAGACACATCCCCGTCGGTCGCTTCTCCACGCCTGCCAGGTCGATCCCGATCACCACGAGAGGGGAAGAAATCATCGGCGGTTGAACAGGTAAATCTCCGACGTATCCGGCTTCGGAAGCGAGACGGTCAACCCTTCGGTGGTCAATGTCACAGCTGGTCTCCGGTCGGAGTGTCCGGTGTTCAGGCCGGTAACGTCGTAGCTCGCATCCGGTGACAGGCCGCGAAGCGTGAGCCGCTGCTCAGCCTGAGGGCTTGTGCTCCGAAAGACGATCAGGACCGCTTCGGAGCCGTCGCGCGTGCAGAATTGAATGGCATCCCACTGGCCGGACTCGGTCGAGGGCGGGAGCAGGTGGTACACGTCCTCGTGCAACAGATGCCGGTACTGTTTGTACTGAGCGATATTTCTCTTGAGAGCTTCCCTGGCGGCTTGTGGATAGAGCGACACCCGTTCGGGCAGTGTCCCTAAGAGCGTGCCCATCCCGAAGAGGCCGATCATACGGCTGCGGATGAGACTGTCGAGCAGGTCGGGAGCCGTCTCATCCAGCTCATCACTCTTCACGACCCAGGCGGCGTTGTACGCACTCGGCATGACATAGCTGCCGTGAATCTGGCTCTGGCGGCAGCGAAGGGCGTTCGTGGTGTCATCGGACAGCCAGTGGGCTCGCGCGTACCGTGCCAGTCCATAGTCCAGGCGGGCGGGATAGCCGCAATTCTCCAGCACCAGGTCCGGGTACCGCTCGTGGAGAACCCGCCAGATGTCGTATTTCCCCATCAGGGCGGCCAGCGCGCCTTCGTGTTCCGCATGGCCATGATCGGATCGATTGCAAACCGGGCCGGGAAACCCCGAATCATCCC
>JACQVL010000020.1 GCA_016209865.1 Candidatus Latescibacterota bacterium
CTCCTGGATGCTGCGCTTCCACACCCAGACGGGGGGCGCCACCCTCACCGCCCAGCAGCCCGACAACAACATCGACCGCACCACCAAGCAGGCCCTGGCGGCGCTCCTGGGCGGCACCCAGAGCCTCCACACCAACTCCAAGGACGAGGCCCTGGCGCTCCCCAGCGAGCAGGCGGTCCAGGTCGCCCTGCGTACCCAGCAGATCCTGGCCCACGAGACCGGCGTCGCCGATGTGGTGGACCCCCTGGGCGGCTCCTACTTCGTGGAGCGGCTGACCGACGAAATCGAGGCCAAGGTCCAGGAGTACCTAGGCCGCATCGAGGGCATGGGCGGCGCGTTGGCCGCCATCGAGCAGGGCTACATGCAGCGGGAGATACAGGAGAGCTCCTACCGCCACCAGCGCGCCGTGGACGAGGGCCGGAAGGTGGTGGTGGGCGTCAACAAGTTCACCAGCGAGGAGCCCCGGATGGAGGGCCTGCTGCGAATAGACGCCGCCCAGGCCAAGCGACAGCTTGAGCGTCTGGAGCGCTTCCGGGCCGGGCGCGACCAGGCCCAGGTCCGGGATGCCATCGGGCGGCTGGAGGAGGCCGCCGCGGGCGTGGACAACACCATGCCGCATATCCTGGCGGCCGTGGAGTCCCACGCCACCCTGGGGGAGATCGCCGACGCCCTGCGGCGGGTCTTCGGCGAGCAGAAGGAGTCGTTGGTGTTCTAGAATGGGTTGAGCAGAACACGGGATTGGTGATCAGCAGATGACTGAGCTATTGGACAGGGCCTTTGGCGAGGCTGCCAAACTCCCCAAGCGCGAGCAGGATAAGCTCGCGCGCTGGCTGCTCAGGGAGATGGCTGCGGAGCGCCGCTGGGACGACCTGTTCTCGCGCTCCCGCAGCCGGCTCTCGAAGCTGACACAGGAAGCGCTGGCGGAGCACCGTGAGGGCCGCTCTCGAAAACTGGTCCCGGACGAGTTGTGAGGTCGCGCACCACTGAGCGGTTCCGCGACGCCTTTGCTCGTCTACCGAGGTCAATCCAGCGCCAAGCAAGGCAGACCTACAAGCTGTTCCAGGAGAACCCCGGCCACCCCAGTTTGCGGTTCAAGCGAGTCCACCCCACCAAGCTCGTCTACTCCGTTCGAATCAGCAGGGACTACCGGGCGCTGGGAGTGCGCCAGGGTGACGAGATAGTCTGGTTCTGGATAGGCTCGCACTCCGATTACGAGAAACTGCTGTAGGAGGCAATCATGGACCTCGAGCTTACCGAGCAGCAGCGGCTCTTCCGCCAGAGCATCCGCGACTTCGCCCGCAAGGAGGTGGCCCCCCTCGCCGCCGATATTGACGAGCGCGAGCGCTTCCCCACCGAGCTGGTGAGCAAGATCGCCGACCTGGGGCTCTTCGGCCTCACCATACCGCCAGCCTTCGGCGGGCAGGGCGGCAGCGAGCTAGAGGCCATCATCGCCACCGAGGAACTGTCCTGGGCCTGCCCCTCCACCGCCCTGGTCTGGGGCGCCAGCGTCTCCCTGTGCGCGCACTCCATCCTGCACGGTGGCAGCGAGGCGCAGAAGAGGCGGTTCCTGCCGCCCCTGGCCGGCGGGAAGCGGCTGGGCGCCTTCGCCCTCAGCGAGGCCAGTTGCGGCAGCGACGCCGTCGCCCTGCGCTGCCACGCCCGCCGCGACGGCGACGACTACGTCCTGAACGGCACCAAGTACTGGATCACCAATGGCGCCGAGGCCGACACCCTGGTCATCTACACCACCGTGGACCCCTCCCTGCGGGCCAAGGGCATAACCGCCTTCGTGGTCGAACGGGGCATGAAGGGCTTCAGCGTGGGCAAGCTGGAGCGCAAGATGGGCATCCGGGGCACCTCCCCGGCCGAGCTCGTCTTCAACGACTGCCGGGTACCGGCCGACAATCGCCTGGGCCTGGAGGGTGCCGGCTTCCGCCTGGCTATGGAGATCATAGACGGCAGCCGCGTGGGCATCGGCGCCCAGGCCCTAGGCATCGCCCAGGCGGCCTACGACGCCGCGTTCAGCTACGCCAGGCAGCGCCAGGCCTTCGGCCAGGCCATCGTCAGCTTCCAGGCCATCCAATGGATGCTGGCCGACATGGCGACCGAGCTGGACGCCGCCCGCCTGCTCACCTACCGGGCGGCCTGGATGAAAGACCAGGGCATGGACTACGCGCGCGCGTCCGCCATGGCCAAGCTGTACGCGTCGGAGACGGCTAACAGGGTAGCCACCGAAGCCATCCAGGTCCACGGTGGGTACGGGTACATCCGGGATTTCAACGTGGAACGCTACTTCCGGGACGCGCGGATCACCTCCATCTACGAAGGCACCTCCGAAGCGCAGCGGATCGTCATCTCGCGGAGCATTTTGAAAGAATAGATAGTGGTCAGTGGTCAGTGGTCAGTGATCAGTTAAGACCGGATAGCATGATAGAGAGGTCTTTGCCCTACAATTGTTTCCGGCACTATGGGGTCTTCTTCTGGTCATATTCGGTTTTCACTGACCACTGACCACTGATCACTGCCTTGAAGGACCCATCATGGGCATCTACGAAGAACTTGGCCTCCGGCGCGTCATCAACGGAAACGCCACTCTCACCCGGCTCGGCGGTTCGCTCATGCCGCCGGAAGTCCTGGCCGCCATGGCCGAGGCGGCGGGCGCGTTCGTGGACATCGAGGTGCTGCAAGCGCGGGTCGGCGAGGAGATCGCCCGGCTGACGCGCAACGAGGCGGCGTATGTGTCCTGCGGGGCGGCGGCTGGCCTCGTCCTGAGTACGGCCGCGTGCATGACCGGCCTCGACCCGGAGAAACGGGAGCGATTGCCGAACGTCGACGGGATGAAACACGAGGTCATCGTCCACCGGGGGACGCGGACGCCGTACGATTTTGCCATCCGCCAGACCGGGGCGAAACTCGTCCTGGTCGGCACCGCCGAACGGACGGCGCCGGAGGAGCTCGAGGCCGCGATCACCGAACAGACCGCCGCGATCTTCTATTTCCCGAACGCCCACCGCGACCACATCGCCGTCCCGCTGGATCAGGCCATCGAGATCGCTCACCGGCACGGCGTCCCGCTGATCGTGGATGCGGCCGCGCAGCTCCCGCCCGCCAGCAACCTGTGGACGTTCACCCATCGCGGTGCCGACCTGGCACTCTTCAGCGGCGGGAAAGGGCTGTGCGGCCCGCAGTCGAGCGGCCTGAGCGTCGGCCGGCGCGACCTGATCGAGGCGATCCGGTTCAACGGCCCGCCGAAGCCGTTCATCGGCCGGCCGATGAAGGTGGGCAAGGAGGAGATGGTCGGCCTCCTCGCCGCCGTCCGCTGGTACCTCAGCCTCGACCACGAGGCGCTTCTCGACCGGTATGAGCGACAGGTGCAGGCATTCATCGATGCGTTGGGCAACCTCCCCGGCCTTGCCGTCCGCCGGGACTTTCCGAATGAGGCAGGCCAGCCGATGCCCCGTGCGGAGATCACGGTCGACCCGGCACGGCTCGGCCTGACGGCCGAGGAGATGCTCCGCCAGTTGCTCGACGGCGATCCCTGCATCGACCTCGGAGGCGGAGGGGGCAATCGCATCCTGGTCAACCCGCAGACGCTCGCGCCGGACGAAGAGCAGATCATCATTCGGCGCATCGAAGAAATCGTCGAGCGACGCAGCCGGAGGCGGCGAGGGAGGTAGGAACTATGCCCCGACCGATGAGCCATATCCCGATCATCGACGCCCACGTCCATTTCTTCTCCCCCAATTTCATCACGGGGTACGCGACGTTGGGGAAAGCGCGACTCCCCTCGGATGATCCAGTTGGCGGGCTCCTTCGCCTGATGGGATGGGAGATGGAGACGGCCGACCCGGTGGCGCTCGGACAGCGATGGGTGCGGGAGATGGACGCCCGTGGCATCGCCCGGATGGTGCTGATCACGAGCTGGTTGGGAGATGAAGAGGCGACCACGACGGCCGTCCGGGCGTTCCCCGACCGGCTCAGCGGGTACGTGATGATCAACCCGACGCAACCGGACGCGGCCGAACGCGCTAGGCGGGCGATCGGGGAGCTCGGACTCAGGGGGGTGACGCTGTTCCCGGCGATGCACGGCTTCCGCGCGTCGGATCAACACGTCTACTCGGTTTACGAAGCCGCGTCAGCGGCGGGTGTCCCGGTCTTCGTCCATTTCGGCATCCTGAAGGTCGGCATCCGGGACAAGCTCGGCCTCGTCAGCAAGTTCGACCTGCGGCTGTCCAACCCGCTCGACCTGCTCCTGGTTGCTAAAGATTTTCCGGCCACGACGTTCATCATCCCTCACTTTGGCTGCGGGTATTTCCAGGAGATGCTGATGGTGGCGGCCCAGTGCCCGAACGTGTGCGTCGATACCTCCAGCTCCAACTCCTGGGTCCGCCTGATGCCCTGTCCACTCACACTGAAAGACGTGTTCGCCAAGACACTCGACGTGCTCGGACCGGAGCGGGTCCTGTTCGGATCGGACTCGACCGCCTTCCCGAAGGGCTGGCGACAGGAGGTGTTCGAGGCGCAGGTGGAGGCCTTGCAGGCGCTGGGCCGGACTGAGGAGGATCTCACGCGCATCTTCGGGGGGAATGCGGCGAGAGTGTTGGGGATCAATATGAAAGGATAGTATCCCAAGTTATGAATAAAAGAATTAGAGCAGATAAACGGGTTTTAAGCGTTCGCGAACAGTTAGAGCTCTATCCAACCCCAAGAAAACAGGGGAAGAGAAAGTCGCCAGATGGGGTGACCACGAGCGAGTTAATCTGTACAGCCCATTCTGGAATGAATGAGGATGTGTTTCCGTTAGTACTGAGTCTCCATGTGCCTCCAGATTCTGTAGTCGCTGATATTACTTATGGTACGGGCATCTTTTGGAAGAAGATTCCGAAGGGGAAATACAAGTTGCTTGCCACGGATATTAAAATGGGAGTAGATTGTCGCAAGTTGCCTTATGATGATGCCGCTATTGACTGTGTAGTCTTGGATCCTCCATATATGGAGGGGTTGTATAGAGGTGCCACAAGCCAGTTGGCTGGTTCAGGAACCTATGCTGCCTTCAGGACCACCTACTCAAACGGAGAGCGGACAGGAACGGGGCCTAAATATCATGATGCGGTACTTGACCTTTATTTCAAGGCCGGTCGGGAGGCATACAGAGTCTTACGAAAATACGGGATTTTGATTGTCAAATGCCAGGACGAGGTGAGTGCGAATACTCAGCGACTAACCCATGTGGAGATCATTAAAGAGTATGAATCTATAGGCTTCTATACGAAGGATTTGTTTGTCGTAGTGAGGCCCAACAAGCCTGCTGTCAGCCGCATCAAGAAGCAGGAACATGCAAGGAAAAACCATTCGTACTTTCTTGTCTTCGTAAAGACGATGGGCGAGAACCCCCGCAGAAAGGGATTGTGTAATGGGTGTTCTTGAACGATGGGAACTCACCTCCGAGGAGCTTGATAAAATCGTGTCTGCAAGACGAGAACCCTGAAGGGGAGAACGGGAGGACACCATGCCTGAATCTCTGGCAATCGACGGCGGGACGCCGGTGCGGACGGCAACATGGCCGGCGATGTTTCCGGGGGGGACGGAGTACGGCGAGGAAGAGAAACGCGCGGCGATCGAGGTGATCGAGGCGCAGTCGCCGTTCCGGTACTACGGGACGAACCTCCTCAAGAAAGTCGACCAACTCGAAGCGGCGTACGCCCGGTACGTCGGCACCCGGTTCGCGCTGGCGACGCACAGCGGGAGTACGGCGCTCTCGGTCGCTATCGCGGCGCTCGGCGTCGGCCCCGGCACGGAGGTCATCCTGCCCGCGTTCATGTGGATCGCCGACGTCAACGCGGTCATCCATCTCCGCGGGATTCCCGTCCTGGCCGAGATCGATGAGACGCTCAACCTCGACCCGGCCGACATCGAGAAGCGGATCACGAAGCGAACGAAGGCGATCGTCGCCGTGCACATGGCTGGATCGGTGGCGGATATGCCCGCCATCAAAGCGGTGGCGGATAAACACGGCATCCCGGTGCTCGAAGACTGCTCGCAGGCGGCGGGGGCTTCGATCGACGGCCACGTCGTCGGCTCGATGGGGGCGATCGGGACGGTCAGCCTTCAGTACAACAAGAATTTCACGACCGGCGAAGGGGGCATGATCACGACCAGCGACGACGTCTTGTTCCGCCGTGCGATCTGTTTCCACGACGGCGGATTCGAGCGGGACATGCAGGGCGTCTCCATTCCCCGGGATTCGCCGTTCGAGACGTGGGGCATGGGGGCGCGGATGGACGAATTGCGCGGGGCGGTCGGCCTCGTCCAGCTCGGCAAGCTCCCCGACATCGTCCGCCGGATGCGCGGCCATCAGCTCCGGCTGCGCGAGGCGCTCGGCAAGCTCCCCGGCATTCACCTCCGCCGGCTCGTCGACCCGAACGAGGACAGCGGGGCGTATTTCACCTGGCTCCACGACACGACGGACGCGGCTGAACGGTTCACAACGGCGCTCAAAGCTGAGGGCATCCCGGTCAGCCCGCCGCACGGGGGCATCCATCAGTACCGGCACATGTCCAACCTCCTCAAGAACGTGCCGGTCACGACCGAAGGGTGTCCGTGGACGTGCCCGTTCAACAAGGAAAGCCCGATGGAGTACAACGCGTCGATGCTGCCCCGGAGCAACAGCCTGCTGGATCGGGCACGGCTGATCTCCCTCCCACCCAGCCTGACTGAGCAGGACGAGGATGACATCATCCGGGCCTTCCGGAAGGTGGCGCGAGTTGTGTTGGGATAACATTCCCTGCCTCTCCGACCCATCCCTTCTTGGGCAATGGGCAGATGGGCAGTAGGCAGTGGACGGGGGAACGGCTTCGACTGCCCACTGCCTATTGCCCACCTGCCCGGAGAGGGGCCGGGGGTGAGGGACACAAGGAGACGATCATCCATCATGGACAACACTGAGACTGAAACGCTTTCCTCCGACGATCAGTTCTGGGCTGAGATTCGTCGGAATCATTTCCTCCTCAACCCGGAGGTCACGTTCCTGCAAGGCGGGTCGGTCGGGCCTTCCCCCAGGCCGGTCGTCGACAAGGTCACCGAATCGATCCGGGCGTTCGAGAGCGACCCGCTCCATCATCAGGGCGTCTTCCATCCGCTCGTCCAGGAAGCGCGCGAGAAACTGGCGGCGTTCGTCGGGGCGCATCCCGACCGGATCGCCTTCGTTCAGAACACGACGATGGGGATGAGCGTCCCGGCCCAGGGACTGACGTTCAAGGCCGGGGACGAGGTTCTGATGACCGACCAGGAATACCCGGCCGTCTCCGCGTGCTGGTGGTACATCGCGGAACGCTATGGGATGACGATTCGGACCGTCGAACTCCCCCTCGCCATCGAGAGCCCTGAACAGATCGTCCGGGCGATGGCGTCGGGCATCACGCCCAACACCCGCGTTCTGGTCGTCTCCCATGTCTACTGGACGACCGGACTCGCCATCCCCCTCACAGAATTGGTGCGACTCGGCCGGGATCACGGCCTGTGGGTCATCGTCGACGGCGCGCACGCCGTCGGGATGGTGCCGCTGCGACTGGACGACGCCCATCCTCATTGTTACATCTCCAGTTGTCACAAATGGCTGCTGTCCGCGAAGGGGACCGGGATGCTGTACGTGTCGGATGATGCCCAGGATCATGTTCGCCCGCTTATCTTAGGCAGGAACGTTTACCCCAACCCGAAGGCGAGCCGGTTCGATATGGTAGGAACGCGGGACATGACCCCTTTCCTCGGCCTGGCGGTGGCCATCGATTTCCAGATGTCCATCGGCTGGGAACGGATTCGCGCCTACTGTCAGGGCCTGGCAGGCTATCTCAAGGAACGGGTAAAACGGATCAAAGGGGCACGGGTGCTGACCCCGGCCGACCCGACGCTGTCCGGGTTCATCACGACGTTCACGATCGACGGGGCGGACCTCCCCAAGCTGCAACAGCAGTTGTGGCACGAGGCGCGCATCGAGACGACGTGTTTTCACATCCGGAACATCCCGGTGTTCCGCATCTCGACCCATTTCTACAACAGCCGTCAAGATATCGATAAGCTCGTCAGCGAGATCCAGAAACGGCTGTCGTGAACGTGTATGTCGCGTTGCATAATCGTGAGGATCTGTCATGCCGCAACATCCCCATCCCGCCATCGGCCTACAAGTCACCAGCCTCGATACCCCCTCCCTTTTGGTCGACCTTGATCGTTTCGAACGGAACGTGGCGGCGATGGCTGCCTACTGCGAGCGCGTGCCCGTGAACCTGCGACCGCATGCGAAGACGCACAAGTGCCCTGAGATCGCCCGCCGGCAGGTCGAGGCGGGCGCGATCGGGATCACGTGCGCGAAAGTCGGGGAAGCGGAGGTCCTGGTCGAGGGGGGACTCTCGGACATCCTGATCGCCAACGAGATCGTCGGTCCCCAGAAGATCGAGCGGCTGATGGCCCTCGCCCGCCGGGCGGACATGATGGTCGCGGTCGATCATCCACGGAACGTCGAGGCTCTGTCTGACGCGACCGTTCGAGCGGGCGCCCGGTTGCGCGTCCTCGTCGACGTAGACATCGGCATGGGACGGTGCGGCGTCCCGCCGGGAGATGCGGCGGTTGAACTGGCCCAGCACGTGGCGCGCGTGCCCGGCCTCGTCTTCGCCGGAGTGATGGGCTACGAAGGCCATACTGTGGACATCCCCGACCGGTCGGAACGGCGGCAGAAGACGACGGAGGCGGTCGCTCACCTGCTGGAGACGAAGGATCGCATCGAACGGCTCAGCATCCCGGTCGAGATCGTCAGCGGCGGCGGGACGGGCACGTACGACATCACCGGCCCCTTCGGGGTGACGGAACTCCAGGCAGGGTCGTACATCTTTATGGATACGACCTACCGGAAGGTGCTCCAGGGCTTCGAGCACGCCCTGTTCGTCCTGGCGACCGTCATCAGCCGTCCGACGGCTCGCCGGGTCATCACGGACACCGGGGTGAAGACGTTCGCAGGCGACTACGGCCAGCCAGCGTTTCGGGACATCCCGGACGCGACGCTGGAGTCCCTCTCCGAAGAACACGGGAATTTCCTCCTGAACGAGGATAGCGATGTCCCGGAACTCGGAGAGAAGGTGATCCTCATGCCGGGGCATTGTTGTACGACCGCCAACTTGCACGAGGAGTATTACGTCATCCAGGATGGCCGCGTGGTCGATGTGTGGCCGATCGCGGCGCGGGGGAAGTCGCGGTGAAACGAAGGAGGCGGCATGGCAGACAGGGCGAGAGAGGTGTCCCAGGAACGACTCGATGAACCCATCGGTGCGACCGTCGAGGCGGGACGGTTGCCGCCGTGGACGGTTGCGCCGTTGCCCGCCCCGCCCCGATTTACCCTGAAGAGCGCCCTGGCCGTCATGGGTCCGGGCGTAATCATGCTCTCCGCGTCCATCGGGAGTGGGGAATGGATCCTGGGCCCCGCCCTGGCCGTGCAGATCGGGTATTCCATCCTGTGGATCGTCACGGTCGCAGTGTTCACGCAGATGATCCTCAACGGCGAATTCATGCGATATACCCTCTACACCGGCGAGCCGATCCTGGTCGGTTTCATGCGCACCAGTCCGGGACCGACCTTCTGGGGATGGACGTATTTCCTGATCCTGATGTTGAGCTACGGCTGGCCTGGCTGGGCCGGAGGGAGCGCGGCGGTCCTGTTCGCTCTGGCGAAGGGACGTTTGCCCGATCCCAATATGCCGGGGGATTCGACGACGCAGACCCTCATCGCTGGCGTCGTGTTTCTCGTCTGTATCGCCCTCCTCGGCTTCGGCAGCCGGGTGATCGAGCGCGGTCTGGAGAAGCTCAACTGGTTCATCGTCGCCTGGATCTTGCTCTTCCTGGTCGTCGCGTGTGTCGTCTTCGCCCCGTTGAGCACGTGGGGGAGCCTGCTCAAGGGGTTTCTCAGCTTCGGCTCGCTTCCCCCGTCCGGCACCGACTACCTGCTCTTAGGAGCGGTCGCCGGGTATGCGGCCGGCGGAGGGATCGCCAACTGCGCCGTCAGCCACTGGTGCCGGGATAAAGGGTTCGGGATGGGAGGCGTCACCGGGTACATCCCGAGCATGATCGGCGGGAAAGAGATCCGGCTGTCGAACGTCGGCCGGGTGTTCGCCCCGACTCCGGAGAACGTGTCGCGCTTCCGGGAGTGGTGGAAGTATGTCGCCGCCGATCAGTACATCCTCTACGGCCCCGGCGCGTTCATGGGGATGTTCCTGTGCATCCTGTTAGCCGTGGCGGTCATCCCGGCCGGGACGAAGATGACCGGCCTGGGAATCGGCGCCTATCAGGCGGAATACCTCGGTCAGGTCGGGGGAAGCCTCCTCCGGGTGCTCACCCTGTTGACCGGGTTCTGGATCCTGTTCGGCACCCAGCTCGGCATCGTTGATTTTTGCGTTAGGATGAGCACGGACATCGCCTGGGCGGGGAGTGAGCGGCTGCGCCAGTGGGCAGGAGGCGACCCACGGAAGCTGTACTACGCGATGTTGCTCGTCTTCGTCGTCTGGGGGGTCATCGCCCTCAACCTCGCCGCGCCATTCGCCCTGCTCCAACTGCAGGCGAATATGGCGGCGTTCGTGTTCGTGATCATCAGCGTCCACGTGCTGATCGTCAACCGGAAACTCCTGCCGAAGGAGCTTCAGCCCGCGACGTGGCAACAGGTCGCCGTGACCTGTAACGCCATTTTCTACGCGGTCTTTACCGTGATGGTGATCGGTCGATGGGTGAAGGTGTGGTGAGAGAATCAGCGACGAGTGACGAGAGGAAGATGGATTCCCGCTTTCGCGGGAATGACTACTTTTTGTTGTGTAGCATCTTATGGAGAACTGGTAGAACATAAATGAATCATGTTTTCTCGTTACTGGTCACTCGTCACTCGTCACTGCTCTTGAAAGGAGCCCTTTCATGCGAGACAAGCGTGTCTTCATCGGAGACCTCACCCGGAAGGAATTCCGGGAGATGATCGAGAACGGGACGATCAAGGCAACGATCGTGCCGACGGCGGCGACGGAGCAGCACCTCGAGCACCTGGAGATGATTCACGACACCGCCAGCGTCACCTACATGGCCCACCAGGCTGCTCTGACGCTCTACCCGTCCGTCGTCGTGGCGACACCCATCCCCATCGGGGTCTCGGAGCACTGGATGGCCCACAAGGGGACGCTCACCGTCCGAAAGGAGGTCTTCACCGAGTACGTGTACGACGTCTGCGACGCGCTGAAACGGGGCGGAGTGAAGACGATCCTGATCCTCAACGGCCACGGGGGCAACGTCCGGCCGATGATGGAACGGATGGAGGAATACCGGCAGAAGCTCGGCATCAACGTCCGGTTCAACTCGTACTGGGACGTCTACCCGCCTGAGGTGGTGTACCGGTACATGGAGGCGGGCTCGCTCCCCGGTCATGCGGACGAGTTCGAGACATCGATGGCGCTCGCCCTCTTCCCGGAACGGGTCCATGCCGGGGATATGGAGCAGGAGAGCACGGCCAAACTGGGCACGGTGGAAAAAGGACAGGGACTCATCCAGCCCGCCGTGGACGGAGTGGTGGACATCCTGAAGAAGATGATCGCCGGGGTGGAGGTCGATCTCGAACCCCGGTCGTTCGGCCCGACCGGCGCCCGGTCGATGGTGCGTGATGCGATGATTCAGAAGCGGTGAGCCCTCACCATCCCCCGACCCCTTCCTCTCCCACAAGGGGCGAGAAAGGGGGAGTCCTTCACAAGAACGCTTGTCTCCCCTCTCCCCGCCGTGGGAGAGGGGTCGGGGGTGAGGGGCACACAGGGAGGCATGATGGTCAAGATTGTTTACTCCGACAAGCTCGGCCGCACGATCCGCCAGGATGACCTGTCGACACTCGGTCTGTCCAGCCAGACGCTGACGGAGGAGGCGCTCCGGTCGGGGCGCTATGAAAACGCCATCGAGCTGGTCACCTACTTCCATCAGGAAATGCGGATCATGCACGGCATCCTGATGACGTGGATCAAGGACCTCTTCCGCCAGATGCTCACTCGTGGACAGTTCCAGGGAGATATCCCGGCGACAGTCATGGCGATCGCCCGGGCGTTCGAGACAGTGCCGCTTGGCGTCGCGCCGCGTGAGCAGACGATCCAGGCCATCCGGGTCGGGGACGTGGAGGCGGCCGTCGACTGGCTCGACCGGATGCGGCTGGAATTCAAGAACCCGCATGAGATCCTCGTCCCCTGGGTCCACGACCTGCTGACCAACCTGGCCGAGACGTACGGGGAGGAAGAGGTGCTCCATTCCATCACGGAGACGGTCGACCAGATCTGGGGGCCCCGGTACGCGACATGGGATCAGATGACCCCGGAGGAAAAGCTGCAACTGACCGTCGAGGGCATGAGGGGCGGGCATTTCAGCGGCCCGCAGCGGCGTGGGGATGTGCAGCTCGCTGACGAGGGCGACCGGTATCGCATCGCGTTCGACCCGTGCGGGAGCGGTGGAGTGATGCGGCGCGGCGACCCGGAAACCGGCCGGGCTCCGTACCCGACGACGGGCCTGAACACACACCCGCACCTGTGGACGTGGCAGAAGACGGGCGTCCACTGGTACTGCACGCATTGCTGCATCACGATGGAATTCCTGCCGGGCCGCCGTCGGGGCCATCCGATGCGTCCGTTGGATCATACCTTAGACCACAGCGCGCCGTGTGTCTGGTATATCTATAAGGATGAAACACAGACACGGGAGTATCATTACCCACGAACGGGACTGGAGAGAAAATCAGTGACGAGTGACGAGTGGCCAGTTAGATCACTTCTCTGGAGCAATGGTCTAGACTGAGACTCTCTGTTGTCATTCCCGCGAAAGCGGGAATCCATTCATCTTTTTCTCTCGTCACTCGTCACTGCCTTCAGAAGGAGTCTTCTCATGCCCACCTTACGCGTCATCTACCGGGAATTCATCGGGTTCGAACACGCCCTCGCCAAGCAGGCGGAGTATTTCCGACAGCGCCATCCCGACGTCACGCTTGAGTTTACCCACTCCGATGTTCCACCTCTCTATGAGACGATGATCGCGAAGAACGGGGTATTCACCGACCAGTACGACGTGTTCCTGTGCCTGACGGACTGGCTCCCCGAGCTGATGAAATCGGGTGGGCTGACCCGGTTGAACGACGACCTGGCGCAAGACCCGCCGGACGGCTGGCCAGATGGCTGGACGGACAGCATGACGCGGCTGCAGCGCGACCGCGCCGGGAACATCTACGGCCTGCCCTACCACGACGGCCCGGAGATGTTCATGTACCGAACCGACCTGTTCGACGACCCGCATGAGCAGGAGGCATTCCGGAAGCAGACCGGTGTGCCGCTCCGCCCGCCCGAGACGTGGTCGCAGTTCCTGGACATCGCCACATTCTTCACCCGGCCAGACGATGGACTGTACGGGTGTCTCGTCGCCGCGTACCCGGACGGGCACAATACGGTGTACGATTTCATGATCCACTTGTGGAGCCGGGGCGGCCAGATGCTCGACGCGCGCATGCGTCCGGTCTTCAACCAGGCTGAGGGAGTTGAAGGCCTCCAGTTTTACGTCGACCTGATCAACGTGCATCGCGTCGTCCCGCCGGAGGTGTTCGAGTTCGAGAGTGTCAAGTCGGGCCACTACTACGCGGGTGGTGGATCGGCGATGATGTGGAATTGGTGCGGGTTTGCGGCGCTGGCGGAGATTCCCGAGCTGTCCAAGATCGTCGGCAACAACCGGTGTACCGTCATCCCGCGCGGAGACGGGCCGAACGGACGGCATATGTCCCTCAATATCTACTGGGTGATGACGATTCCATCAGGCTGCGCACAGAAAGCTCTCGCCTACCAGTTCCTGAAGACCACCGCCTGCGCGGCGATGGACAAAGTGACTTCGCTTGAAGGGGGGAACGGGACACGCCTGTCCACCTGGCGCGACCCGGATGTGCAGCGCCAGTTCAGGTATTATCAGATGATCGAACGGGTCCATCAGAACGTCGAAAGCCCGCCGACCATCCCGGAATACCCGGCGATCAACGAGGTGCTCAACCGGGCGATCGATGATGCGCTGCATGGCCGGAAAGCGGTCAAACAGGCCTTAGACGAAGCGGCGGAGGAGTCGGAGGAGATCCTCAGCAAGGCAGGGTATTACAAACAGGCATGAGAGTTTGGGAATGTAAGAATGCTGAAGTGGGGAGATGTAAACGACCAAAGAGGGCAACACTACTTTACTCTCCTCCTCCTATACCCCCACATTTTCCTTACTTCATTCAAACAGCGCCGTATCCCCCTTCCCCTTCCGGATCACCACCGGTTCCTCGCCTGTGAGGTCGACGACGGTCGATGGCTCGGACACCAGGATGCCGCCGTCGACGATGACGTCGACCACCTTCCCGAACCGCGCCTCGATGTCTGCGGGGTTGTTGAGGATTTCGTCCTCGTCGCGCGTGACGCTCGTGCTCACGATCGGATGGCCGAGTTCCCGGACGATGGCCAGACAGATTTCATTCTCCGGCACCCGGATGCCCACCGTCTTCCGTTTGCTGACCATCACCTTGGGGACGAGGCGTGAGGCCTCCAGGATGAAGGTGTAGGGGCCGGGGAGGAGCCGCTTCATCAGACGGTACGATGTGTTGGAGATGTTCTTCGCGTACTGCGCTAAGTCGGTGAGGTCGGCGCACACGAAACTCAGCGGCTTCTTGAGAGATTCCTGTTTAATCTGATAGATGCGTTCGATCGTCTTCTTATTGAAGATGTCGCAGCCCAGACCGTAGATCGTGTCCGTCGGGTAGACGATCACCGCGCCGGTCAAGAGTTCGCTCACGATCCGGCGAACCTGCCGGGGCTGCGGATACTCCGGGTTCACGACGAGATGGAGGGCCATATCACCCCGCCTGGTTTTCCCGCGCCAGGACCGACTGGCAGACGTCCACCGCCCGGTCGATCTGTGCACGGCTGACGTCAAGATGCGTGACCGCTCGAATCGTCCGCGGGCCGGTCGCCAGCATGAGAACACTGTGTTCGCGCAGGCGTGTAATAACGTCGGGGGCACTCAACCCCCGGCGAAGCCCGAAGTAGACGATGTTCGTCTGGATCTCCTCGACGTTGAGGTCGACCGCCGGACTGGCCGCCAGGCCTTCCGCCAATCGCCGCGCGTTCGCGTGATCGTCCGCTAATCGATCGATGTTGTGCTCGAGCGCATACAAGCCCGCCGCGGCGAGAATCCCCGCCTGGCGCATCCCTCCGCCGTACATCTTCCGGTAGTACGCCGCCCGCTCGATCATCTCCCGATCCCCGACGAGCACGCTGCCGACCGGCGCGCCCAGTCCCTTGGAGAGGCAGATAGAGACCGTATCGACATGCCGCGCATACTCGCGCGCCGGTCTGCCACTGGCCACGCAAGCGTTGAACAGCCGGGCGCCGTCCATGTGCACCCGGATCCCCCGCTCCAGGGCGAACGCCCGGATGTCAGCTAAGACGTCGATCGGGAAGATCGCCCCGTTCGCACGATTATGCGTGTTCTCGACGGCGATCAGCGCAGTTCGCCCGTAGTGGACGTTCTTCGGCCGGACGACCTGGGCGATCTGGTCGCGGGTGATCGTCCCGCGTTGACCGTGCAACAGTCGCGCCTGGACCCCGGCCAGCGCCCCTAAGGCTCCCGCTTCGGCGTTGAAGACGTGCGCGTGCTCTTCGACGACGATCTCCTCCCCGTGATGCGTCTGGGCGCGGACCGCAAGTTGATTCCCCATCGTCCCGCTCGTCACGAACAGGCCGGCCTCTTTTCCCAGCATCGTCGCCATCGCCTCCTGGAGCCGGTTTACCGACGGGTCTTCACCGAAGACGTCGTCGCCGACCTCCGCGTTCGCTATCGCCTGCCGCATCGCCTTCGAAGGCCGGGTCACGGTATCGCTGCGTAGATCGATCATCTCCATGATCTCCCTCGCTAAGATGAGGCGAAAAAGAATGGATTCCCGCTTGCGCGGGAATGACAATCATGCACTGTCACCCTGTTTTCTCGTCACTCGTCACTGCTTTTCCCCTTCTTTTCTATCGGTGTGAGCCGTATTTCACGAGCGTGACTTCAGTCCCATGGCCAGTGTTGTGGAACGAGACCTCATCCATCAAGACGCGAAGAATCAGCAGTCCACGCCCGCTCTCTTTCAAGAGGTTCTCAGGATCCAGGGGGTCGGGCACCGCATCCAGGTCGAACCCGTTCCCATAGTCTCTCACCCGGATGGTGATCCGGGACGGTTCACAGGTGAATATGATCTCCACTTTCTTGCGGGCATCACACTGATTCCCGTGGAGGATCGCGTTCTTGACCACCTCGTTGACCGCCACCGCGATATCATCCTTGATGAGGCTGTCGAACCCGAATTTGGGGATTAACTCCTCGACGATGAGGTCCACCTTCATCGTCATCTCCGGTTTGCTGGGAATGACGAGCCGGACGACCTCCGTATCGGCAGGCGCAGACTTCTGCCGGGCCATAGCGCTCACTCCATGAAGAGAGACACTCCTCCAGGGCATCTCGAAGGCTTCTGTCTCATCACGTGGTCAGACACGCGGCGTGATGCACGTCGCCAGCGGACTCAACCCGCGACCTCCAGACCACCGTCCTGACATCATGATAATCCATCTCCCCCCCCTTGTCAAGAGAAAGGGATGATGACAGGATCGTCTTGACAACCAGCACGCGTGGGTGCATACTATAGACGTTCAGAACATGATGTGGAATGGCGTTGTTTGTAGGGACAACCCTTGTGGTTGCCCTTCGTGGGCGGACACAAGGCCCGCCCCAACTTCCATTCATTCCTGGAGGCTCCTGTATGTCGTATACCACAATGTGGTCGTATACCTGGGATCTCATCGAGGACGGGACGGATGAGACGATCCGGCGGCTCCGGCAGGACGTCGGGCTGGAGGCGATCAGCGTCGCCACCAGCTACCATACGTATGAGATGCTCTGCTGCCACCGGCCGGGCCGTAAGTTCCTCTGGGCCCCGGAATCTGCCGTGTACTTCCGTCCACAGACGGCGTTGTACGCGGAGACTCCCATCAAGCCGCACCTCAGTCCGCTCGCCCGTGAGCGGGACTCGCTGCGCGAGGTCGGCGACCGGTGCCTGGCCCACGGGCTGAAACTCGTCTCATGGACGGTCTGTCTGCACAACTCGCACCTGGCCACCACGTACCCGGATCATGCCCAGTCGAGCGCGTTCGGGGATGTGTACCTGCACGCGCTCTGCCCGAGCAGCCCGGCGGTGCGGACGTACATGATCGCCCTCGCACGCGACCTGACGACGAACTATCCGATCGCCGCCGTCGAGCTGGAGTCGCTCAATTTTCAGGGTTACGGCCAGTCTCACTACCACGGGAAGTACGGACTGCGGTTCGGCCCGATCGAGTCATTCCTCCTGTCCCTGTGCTTCTGCCGTCACTGCTCGGCGCGCGCGCAGGCGCGCGGAATCGACGCCAGCCGGCTCCAGGAATCAGCCCGGCAGACGTTCAACCAGTTCTGTGAGACGGATACGCCTGTGAACCAGTCTCTGGACGATTATGTCCGCTCACAACCTGAATTAGACGCGTACGTCCAACTCCGGGCGGACACGGTCTCGTCCTTCGTTCGGGAACTCAAGGCAGCCATCGCAACCCCGGTCTACTACCTGTTCATGGGGGATTACTACATCGGAGGCATCCGGTACGGGGAGATCGCCGGGATCGCAGACCGGGTAGAGATTCTCACGTACACCGCCTCACCCGACCGCGTCCGCGACGGGATCGCCAGTACCCTGGCGCACGGCATCCGTCCCGATCAGATCGTGGCGGGCTTCCAGGCATATTACCCGGCATCCCCCGATCAGGCGACCCTCGTCCACACGACTCAGGCGGCGTTCGATCAGGGCGTCCGTGGGTTTTCGTTCTACAATTACGGGATTATGCCCAAGAAAAACCTCGATTGGGTCAACGCAGCCATCGAGGGCATTCGAGCTTAGAGAGGTTCTGTCTCATGTCGTTCGAGGTGATCATCATCGGAGGAGGACTGGGCGGTCTCACGACGGGCGCGTTGCTCGCCCATCACGGCCAGCGTGTCCTGGTGCTCGAACAGCACGGCCAGTTAGGGGGGCGCGCCCGCGCTGAGGAACAGAACGGTTTTCTCTTAGGCGCCGGGCCGTCGTTTACCCCGCAGACCACGCACAGCCCCTGTGCTGAGATCCTGCGAAAGATCGGCCAATCGATCCCGTTCGTGGAGACCCGGCGTCCGCTGTGCTGGGTCGACCGGGGGGGACGATTACAGCCACATCCCTTACCGGGAATCCCTGGAACCCTGTCCCGGTCGGGCCTGCTGCCGTGGAGTGCGATGCTCTCGACGCGAGCCCTCCACACACGCGTCATGTCGATGCGACCGGAAGAAGCCTGGGACATCCCGCTGGGCATCTGGGCGAACTCTTACGTCAGACATCCGGCGACGCGCCGGTTCTTGTTCGAGACCGCTCAGTTTTTCC
>JACQVL010000211.1 GCA_016209865.1 Candidatus Latescibacterota bacterium
CAGGCTCGGGCATTGAGTACGGAAATGTCCCTCGGGTCCTCGATCCATGTCTGCCAATCCGGTCTGGGCCTTCCTCCCTTGAGGATGACCGCGTAATCGGCTTTATCCATCGACTCCAGCACGTCCCGGTCGATCTGGGCCGTCTCCACGTCCGGGAGCGTCCGGTGTTCCGCCAGGTACCGGATCATCGCAAAATGAGCCGGCTCATCCGGCGCCTGCCAGGCCGGAAACAGGCTGCTGTACAGGATCCCACGGACGATAAACAGCCCGATCACGTACCCCATGAATGTGCGGGAAACGTCCGCCGTCTCCCCGCTCTGCGGACTTTTCTCCCGCAACAACCGGAGCGTGTACCGGAGGAATCCGACGAGCAACACGACATACCCGACGAACAGGGTCACGAAGAAATACCGGTCGTA
Organism: Candidatus Latescibacterota bacterium; assembly: GCA_016209865.1. Taxonomy (GTDB): domain Bacteria; phylum JAAXHH01; class JAAXHH01; order JAAXHH01; family JACQVL01; genus JACQVL01. Next base: position 420 of record JACQVL010000211.1, read on the forward strand.
GAACCACGGCTTATCCACCTCAAACCGGGCCAGGACGTAGCCGATCCGCGTCCAGATCGACCGCTCTGTGGACAGGCGGATGGTCAACGCCCCGTCCCGTGCGACACCGCCCATTTCAACCGGCCCCACCGTCCCGGCAACCGGTCCACGCTCGACCTTCACCACCAGGGCGTTGGCCTCCGTCGATCCCGGCGATTCGACCTGCACGTAGAAGGTCGGGACTTCATCATCCCCTAAAGGACGGAACCGGAACCACTGAATATCGCCGGATGCGAGGCTGGCAACGGGCGTCCGGATGACGACGATGTCACGGCGGGCCGATGAGGATTTTCGTACCCGCACGACGAGGTCGTGGTGGTTGGCCACGGCCGGTTTTCGGACCCAGAGTCCGATGCGATCCAAGTTCGAGGCCGAGTACTGGAACGTCTGTCCGACCGTATGGGGACCATAGACCTTCACGAATTCGGGCGTCGCTGGTGTTTGCGCCCCGGCCTGGGTGATCGCGGCCGCCAGGCAGACCGGCCAGATGAGCAGGAGCGCCGACCAACGCATCCGGGGCTACCCTCCCGTCCCGTCCAGATCGACCGTCAGGACGCCAAACGCCGGACCGGACACCGTCGTCATCAGCCAGGCTTCGGCGGATGACGGGGACGGGCTCGCCGCCAGACGACCGTGAGACGTGCTGGTACGATACGCCGCGCCGGCCGCGGTTTCAATGAGCGACATCACGTACGGCTCTCGATGGTTCCCTGCCGTCCTGCCCCGAATTACGATCCGGAGGGGAACCCGCTCTGGCGTGGCCGTCCAGAACAGGACGGACAGCCGCCCCTTCGGTCCCACCGTCGCGATCCCATCCGCGTGGGATGACGGACGCCCCCGCACCCGGTCCCCGCGCAGATGTGCAAACGCCTCGAACGCCATCATCACAGGAGTCGGCGTCATCGTTGAATCCCACAGGGCCGTGGTGGCGTAGTACAGACTGCGAGTCACTCCGGCATCAGCAAACGCTTTCAGGAACGAGAGCACAGCGGTAGCAGCCTGGAGGTCTGCCCGAGAGGGGACGATCCGCTCATTCCATTCCGTGATGAAGATCGACGGTGTGCGGGACGGAAGGCGGCGCGTCCAGTGCCGGGCCATGCGGACGGTTTCCGGGATGTCATCGGGAGAGGCGGGATAATGCCATGAGAGGAAATCCACCCGTAGTCTTTGCTCGGCGCACGCGTTGAGGAGACCCTTGATCCATCGGGGTCTGAAGCTCGAGGTCCCAGGGCCGCCGACCCGCGCCGTTGAGTCCGCCTGGTTCGCCCCCCGGACTGAGGCACGGTACAGCCTGATGTATTCGATCAACCGGGCGATGTCGTTGAACTCTCCTGCTGCCGCCGGACGAACCGGGGACGGCGTCCAGACTTCCGCATCCCGTGCCAACCCGGCCCAGCGCGTCACCGTCCTGGCGTTCACGTCCCAGAACAGGCCCAGGTCGGGTTCGTTCCAGACCTCCCAGTCCACACCGCGCTGACCCGCGTCCCGGCGAGCACGCTCAACTGCTACAGTCACTAAGCGTTCCCACGCCCGGTAATCGGTCGGCGGCACCGACCGGCGGGCGCTGTTCTCCAGATGCGGCCGGGTCGACAGCACCACGGGGGTGAAATCAAGCCCTAAGACGGGCTGCGCCCCCATCCCGGTGATCGTCCGAACGACCGCAACTAGGCGCGTCCCATCGTACGAGAGACGGCCGCCGCCCTCGTCCCTGACCTCACCTAAGAGGTCGAACAGTTGATCCGTCTTAACCGTCTGAATCCCGTGCTGCCGGAGCCGGTCGGCCGTCCGTGGGTCGGTCGCATGGACGAGGCCGAACAGCGGCGGCAGCGACCCTTCCCGTTGATCAGGCTCGATCACGACCGAAAACACGTTAGAACGTTGGAACGTTGGAACGTTGGAACGTTCACAGCCGACGGAGGTCAGACTCCAGACAATGATGAGATGCCAGTATATGAACCCTCTCACATGTCCTCAATTACTCTTGGGGCATAGAGTTCTTGCCATACACCCAGATGACCTCCCCGTCCACAGTCCTGAAGAATCTCTCTTGCGCCCGAGCCATCGTGTCCCACTCATCTTGAGTGTACACCATCACGTCAGCCGGTACAGGCAGCGCGGTGACATCCCAGTCCAGAGCCCGTTGATGAAACGGATGGCAGGAAGCTTTCACGATGATCACCACGTCCAGATCACTGCCCACACCCCAATCACTCCGTGCATACGAACCAAAATAGCCGATTCGCACGACCCCGGCATGATTCTGGACGACCCCTTGCGCCCACCGGTGCAGCGCCTGACTCACGGTCGTGGCATCAGGCCATGTGAAGACGGACGAATTCAATGATCTCACGGGCATATTGAATCGCTTCCGCACTCTGGATAGGACCGTAGTGTTCGAATGGAGCCCCTTCCGGATGGCCATTCGCATACCGGGTTGGTAGATAAAAGTTGTCGAGCACCCGGGCTTTATCAATCAATCCCTCAGAAAGGTTCACCGTTTCAGGCAGTTCCCTCAGCAGTCGTGCGATCACATGCCCCCAGGCTTCCTGTTTCAGGTGCAGGTGCAGAGCTTTCACGGCTTTCTCGGCCGCCTGTTGAGCGGCAAAGCACGCCCATTCATGACGTTCGGCCCGACGAGAGTCTTCCGCCTGATCGATGTCTCGCACTGCTTGAGTGAACCAATCATGTGCACGGTTTGCCACGCGATGTCACCTCGTAAGGCACAAATAAAACCTCCTTGATCATCCGCTGTTGTCCTAATATACCCTCTCGATCACGCTTCCTCAATCATTATTTTGGACACACGCCTGCCTATAAGAC
>JACQVL010000209.1 GCA_016209865.1 Candidatus Latescibacterota bacterium
GGATGCAGCGTGCCATCGCATTGCAGAATCCGTCGAATACCTGCGACGAATCGGGTGCGGGGTGTGAAACGATTTTGGATTTTAGATTTTGGATTGACGCCCACTTAGAGGTAAACCGCTGAAGGCGAGGTCACTTTATGGCACGGCGCAAAACGCTCAAACTCTCCGAACCCACCTACGACATCACCGTCGAGAAGAACGTCATCGTCCCGATGCGGGACGGCACGCGGCTGGTCGCCGATGTCTACCGTCCCAAAGCGCGGGGCGCGTTTCCCGTCCTGATCGAACGCACCCCGTACAACAAGGACGTCTGCCCGGAGATCCAGCTCAAATCCCCCGAATACTACGGCTCGCGCGGGTATGTCACGATCATCCAGGACACCCGCGGCCGGTTCGCCTCCGGCGGAGAGTTCTACCCGTTCGAGGATGACGGCTGGGGGCCGAACCGGGACGGGTACGACACGATCGAGTGGGCCGCCGCCCAGCCGTGGTCGAACGGCAAAGTCGGGACGATCGGCGGCTCCTACTCCGGCGCGACGCAGTACCGGCTCGCCCCGACCCGCCCGCCCCACCTGACCGCCATGTTCGTCCGGGAATCGTCCTCCGACTACAACAACGAGTGGGTCTATCGAAACGGGGCGTTCGAGCTGGGGTTCATGCTCTCCTGGGCGACCGGGGTCGTGCTGAACAACATCGAGCATCTCGTCCCGCCTGACGCGGTGGCGCGCGAACGCGGCATCCTGCAGAAGGCCAGAGAGGCGGATCTGGAGAGTTGGTTCAAACACCTGCCCCTGAACCCGTACCCTGTCCTTGCCCGACTGGGCGTCTGGTACAACGACATGCTCGACCACCCGGACGACGGGCCGTACTGGTGGCGGTGGAACATTGCCCACCAGCATCGGGAGATTGACATCCCTGTTTACCATCTGGGCGGCTGGTACGACATCTTTCAACGGGGTACACTCGAGAATTTCAAGGGCGTCGCGGCGTATGGGCGCTCCGACCGGGCGCGCCAGTTCCAGAAGCTGATCGTCGGCCCGTGGGTGCACGGCCCACTCCAGACTGCCGTCTCCAAAGCCGGAGACGTCGATTTCGGCCCAGACGCAATTGTCGATCTCAACCCCCTTCGGCTCCGCTGGTTCGATTACTGGCTGAAAGGCATCGACAACGGCATCATGGACGAGCCGCCCGTCCGGGTGTTCGTCATGGGCGCGAACGCCTGGCGGGACGAGGACGCCTGGCCGCCGAAGAACGTCCGGTACACCCCGTACTACCTGCACAGCGGACGCAGCGGCTCCATTCGATCCCTGAACGATGGTACCCTCAGCCCGCTCACCCCGCCGGCCACAGACAGCCCTGATAGCTTCGTCTACGACCCGATGCGGCCCGTCCCCAACCGGGGGGGCGCGACGCTGGGCATCCCCGGCGGGCCGTTCGACCAGCGGCCGGCGGATGAGTTGAGCCTCACGTACACCACCCCCCCGCTGATGGAAGACCTGACCGTGATCGGGCCGGTCACGTGCATCCTGTACGCGATGTCGAGCGCGCCGGACACCGACTGGGTCGTCAAGCTCTGCGACGTCGCGCCTAACGGGTTCTCGATGCTCCTGACCGACGGCATCCTCCGGGCGCGCTACCGGGAGTCCCGCGAACGCCAGACGCTGATGACCTCCAACCGGGTCTACCGGTTCGAGGTGGATGTCTGGGCCACCGCCCACGTGTTCAAGAAGGGACACCGGGTTCGGGTGGTCGTGACGAGCAGTAATTTCCCCCGGTTCGACCGCAACCTGAACACGGGCGGCCCGTTCGGCAAGGAAGTCGTCGGCACGACGGCGGTGAATACGGTCTTTCACGATAGCGTGCGGGCATCGTATGTCGTGTTGCCGGTGGTCGGTGAAGAATAGTGACGAGTGACAAGTGACGAGTAAAGAATCCTCATGGTGTCATTCCCGCCCAAGCGGGAATCCATGCTTTTAACCGACCACCGACCACCGATCACCGACTGCCAGCCTGGAGCCTCCATGCCCGAACGCCAGCTCCGCATGCGCCGGCCCCACTTCGACCGCCTCCCCGGCTACACCCTCCCGGAAGGCTACACCCTCCGCACGTACCGTCCCGGCGACGAGGCCGCCTGGGCCGCCATCATGAACACCGGGATCGGGTCGGGCTGGACGGCGGAACTCTGCGCCCAGAAGCTCACCTCCCTTCCGCAGTTCCGGCCCGACGGCCTGTTCTTCGTCACGTACGACGGCCAGCCCGTCGGCTCCGCCTGCGCCTGGCCGGACGCGCCCGACCGGCTGGACATCTGCCAGCTCCACATGGTCTGCGTCGTCCCGGAACACCGGGGCAAAGGCCTCGGCCGGTCGGTCACCCTCGCCGTCCTCCACTACATGCGGGATCAGGGGTTTCAAGAGACGTACCTGTTGACGGACGACGACCGGCTCCCGGCGCTGAAAGAGTACCTCGACCTGGAGTACGAGCCGGTCTACCTCGACGACAGCCACCGGGCGCGATGGGCGCGGGTCATCTCCCAGCTCGGCCAGACTGAGCGGTGGTGGCGGCACGCCCGGCCAGAGCCAGTCTCGTACCAGCTCCGCCAGGCCGAGGGCAACCTGGCCTTGCTCGTCATCACCGACAGCTCCAGACGGCAGGCGTATGACCTCGCCCGCCGCACGGTCTTCTCCGCCCTGTTCCACCTGGGCATCCCCTACCGGGTGCTCGATTTGGCGACCGCTCGCGAGACGTCCCACGCGCTCAGGAGCCATTCGGCGATCCTCCTCGCCCAGTCAGGAATCGGGGACAGCCTGTCGGACGTGTTCGCCCGCCAGATGGCAGAGGTCGTCCGGGCCGGGGTCGGGCTGATCAGCGTCGATCATCGTCTGGATCGGTATCCCGACCCGCTCCGCCGGCTTCTCCCGGTCGCCGTCTCCGATGGGGTGATGACGACCGAGGCGGCGGCTGTTCCTCCGGACGACCATTTCATCGTCCGCACGCACGACCCGGCCGTCGTCCACCGGTTCGTCCGGCCGGTCGAAGTGGCCTGCGTGGATGTCGTCGACGACGGCCTGACGCTCGTCGAGACGGGAGAGCACGCGCCCGCTCTCGTCGTCGGGACGCACGGCGCGGGCCGGGTTGCCCAGTACCTGGTCAGTCCAGCGGTTTGGACGCACGAGTCCTTTGGTCATTGCGAAGGGCTGGACGACGTGTTCTGGAAGTCGATCGTCTGGACGGCGCGGAAGCCGTTCGTCATGAAAGCCATGCCCCCGTTCGTCGCCATCCGGGTGGATGAGGCGTCCGGCGCGGCGGATGGGTTCGCCTGGGTGAGACCGCTCGTCGCCCGCGGCTGGCGTCCCCATGTCGGGGTGCTCACTGAGGAAATCCATCAGGCGGAATGGAGGACGATGGCGGACCTGGCCAGGACGGGAGGAGTGGAGTGGTGTCCGCAGTCCCTCACCGGCCGGCGCGGCCTCTACTTCCACCACGTCGCCCGCCGGCCGTACAGCGACGATGAAGTCCAGGCGTGTCTGTCCCAGGCGAAGGGGAAATTCGACCAGTACGGCATCCCCCTCCCCAGAAGCCTGAACTCCCGTGACGGAGAGTTTGGCCGGAATGTCATTCCGTTGCTGGCTGAATGGGGCGTTCAGTACACGCTGAGCCTGTTCCTCCCGAACGAGCCGTTCGACGGGGATCATGTCGACTGGGAACCGGGGCCGTATGGCCAGGCCGGTTTCATCCTCGACGACCTGTTCGGGTTTCCCGGTCTGTTTGCGGCAGTGGCGTTGCACCTCCCCAGCCGGGAACGGGAGTACATCGACCCGGCGCGGACGCGGTACACCGTCGGCCCGGGGTTTGTCGACGCGGTCGACTGCTTCCATGAGCGGACGGTCGCGCATGGGTTTCCGGCTAACTTGATCGAAGACACGGCCCGGGCGGCGGCACGCGCGGTCCGGCTCGGTCTGGACAGCCGGTTCTACGGTCTGATCGTCACCCGGGAGCCGATGATCAACGCGCTTTCCCCGGATGAATGGGAGCGGTTCCTGGACCGCGTCGATGAGCTCACGGCCGGGTACGGGACGATCCGGGCGTCGCTGGATGTCATCGCGGAGTACGGCCGGAGCCACGCGAAGACGCATCTTGCCCGCGCGGAGTACGACCGGGAGACGGGGCGATTCCATCTGACGCTCTCCGGGCGCGCGACGGTTCCGCTCTTCATCCAGGTGTTCGATGAGGCCTGTCAGGAGCGGGTGGAGAGAGTGATGAGTGAAGAGTGAAAAAAGAAGGCAGAGGGCAGGGGAGCAGAGGGGCAGAGGAGAAAAGGTCTATTCAAGGTTTTGTTCGGAAAGTTGTACAATAGGTTGTCTCCATCACATTCTTCATCTATCGCCAGAAATGACACCGTGCAGCATGTGAACGATTGCCTTTCTTGTCACTCGTCACTGATTGAACAAGGAGGTCTCACCATGTCCCCAGTCGAACAGATGATCGAGAGTATCCCGGAGAGCGCATGGCAGGTCTCACGCCGGTCGTTCATGAAGCGCCTCGTCGGAGGAGTGGCTGCGGCCAGCCTCCTCTCCGGCAGCCGACTCGCGTCCGCTGCCACGTTGGCCCCCTTAGCGGAGACCGCAAAGGCCCTGGATGGAAAGGAGATGGGGGATGAACGGTTCTGGGGGCTGGTGAAAGACCAGTTCATCCTGAAAGAGGGACTGGCCCTGATGAACGCGGCGAACCTCTGTCCATCGCCGTACCCGGTGATGGAGACGGTGTTCAATTTGACACGGGACATCGATCGGGACGCCTCCTTCCCCAACCGGGCAAAGTTTAGCGAGATGCAGGAGACGACACGGAAGAAGTTAGAGGAGTTGCTCGGCGCGGCGCCGGACACGATCGCCCTCGTCCGGAACACGAGCGAAGCGAACAACGTCGTCAGCAGCGGCATCGTCCTCAAGCCCGGCGATGAAGTGGTCTTGTCCGACCTGAACCACCCGTCGAACGGGGTGGCGTGGGAGGTCAAGGCCAGGCGGTACGGGTTCACGATCAAGAAGGTGCACATCGACGTGCCCCCGAAGAGCCCGGACGACATCATCAAAGCGTTCCGGTCTGCGCTGACGCCCGCCACCCGGGTTCTCGCCTTCACTCATGTCGCCAGCACCAGCTCCGGCGTGCTGATGCCCGCGAAGGAACTCTGCATGATCGCCCGCGAGCGCGGAATCTGGGCACACGTCGACGGGGCACAGAGCTTCGGGGCGCTCAACGTGAACCTCACGGACATGGGCTGCGACTCCTACTCCGGGAGCGCGCACAAATGGTTCATGGGACCGAAGGAAGTCGGCATCCTGTACGTCCGGAAGGAGCGGGTCGACGCGCTGTGGCCGAGCATCATCAGCGTGCCCTGGCGGGATCAGATCGTCGGCGCGCGGAAATTCGAGGCGCTCGGTCAGCGGGACGACAGCGCGATCGCGGCGGTTGGCCGGACGGTGGACTTCCACAACATGATCGGGAAAGCGCGGGTCGAAGCGCGGATGCGAGCGATCGCGACCGCTATCAAGGAGGGGATCACGAAGATTCCAGGCGTGCAACTGTACGCCTCGATGGCCCCGGAGTTGTCCGCCGGCGTCATCATCTTCAAACCCGGCACGGCGGACCCGCGCAAGGCGTTCACCAAGCTGTACGAGAAATTCCAGATCGCGGGCGCGTCATCGGGCGGGGAAACCCCCGGCGTCCGGCTGTCGCCCCACATCTACAACACGATGGCAGAAGTCGACCGGGTGCTTGCGGCCGTCTCGGACATCATGAAGAACGGAGCGTGAAGAAGAGCAGTGAAGAGTGAAGGGAGTGCACAGCATGGAATCGAAAGAAAAACCGGTGTCTGAGCAAACCACGACCCCACCCGCGATGGAAAGGCGGCGGTTCTTACAGACGATGGGGAGCGCCGTCGGTCTGGCCGCTGCGGCCACGCTGGCCGGGCCAGACGACGTCCTCCGCACGGTCGAAGCCGCCGCCCAGAGCCTCAGCGGTCTCAGTCCCAAGCAAGCGGCGCGCGAAGAGTCGTTCTGGCTGGGCATCCAGCAGGCGTTTACGATGAGCCGCAGCCTCATCAACCTGGACAACGCGTGGACCTGCCCCTCGCCGCGGCTCGTCACCGAGGCGGTCGTGCGGTACACCTGGCTGCAGGAGGAAGAACCGGCCCAGCAATGGATCCAGAAGCTGAGACCACGCCAGGAATCCGTCCGGATCGGCTTGGCCCGGCTGTTCGGCTGCGATCCGGAGGAGATCGCCCTCGTCCGCAACGCCACCGAAGCCCTCCAGATCGTCCTCTTCGGGATTCCGCTCAAGTCGGGCGATGAAGTCCTGACGACCAGCCTGGATTATGGGTCGATGGTGAGCACCCTGAACTATCGCCAGCAGCGCGATGGGATCGTCCTGAAACGGATCGACATGCCGACGCCCCCCAAGGCGATGGAGGAGCTGGCCGGGGCGTTCGAGCGCGCCATCACCCCCAAGACGCGCCTGATCTTAGTGTCGCACATCGCGTACCTGAACGGACAGGTGTTTCCGATCAAGAACATCTGCGACCTGGCTCACCAGCGGGGCATCGAAGTCGTGGTCGACGGCGCCCATTCGTTCGCCCATCTGGATTTCACCCGGCAGGACCTCGACTGCGACTATTTCGGGACGAGCCTCCACAAGTGGCTGCTCGCCCCGAAAGGTACGGGCTTGCTCTACGTCCGGAAGGACAAGATCGAAACCATCCCTCCCCTGATGTCTGCGCCGTCGGGCCGGAGGAAGGCCAACATCCGGAAATTCGAGCAGGTCGGCACCCATCCAGCGGCCCCGATCTTAGCCATCGCGGAGGCGCTCTCCTTCCACACCGTCATCGGGTCGAAGCGGAAGGAAGAGCGTTTGCGGTACCTGAAGGATTACTGGGCGGAACGCCTGAGGAAGGTGCCCAACGTCCGGCTGTACACCTCCTTACAGCCGGAGATGAGCTGCGGGATCGCCACCGTCGGGGTCGAGGGCGTCCATCCGGTCGCGTTCCGCGACTACCTCTGGGAGCGGCACCGGGTTCAGACCGCCCGGATCGTCAGCGCGGGGATTCAGGGACTGCGGGTCTCCCCGAACCTGTACACGACGTTGAACGAACTCGACTACTTCTGCGAGGTCGTCGAAGACGTCGCGAAGAAAGGGCTGCCTGAGCCGCACAAGAGCTTCAAGCCCGACGACACGACGACGGGCTGAGAAGAGGTTAATTCTACCGCAAAGGTCGCAAAGAACGCAAAGAACAATGGATTCTCGCTTTCTCGGGAATGACAACCATTACTTCTCCATGATCGCCTCCGCCGCCCGGCGGCCAGAGACGATCGCGGCCGCCACGCCCCCGCCGGGGAATGTCCAGTGGCCGCACAGGTACAGCCCGGCGGTCGAGGTCGTCGGGCCGGGCCGGTACGCGCCGCTCTGCGACGGGATGTTCGCCCAGCCGTACGCCGCGCCGCGATGGTTGAACGTGTACCGCTCCATCGTGAGCGGCGTCCCAACCTTGCGGATGAACGCATGCTCGGACAGGCCGGGGATGAGTCGCTCCGCTTTGGCGATCATCCGGCTGCCGATGGTTTCCTTCAAGTGTTGGTAGCGTTCGACCGCCCGGTACGTCCGGTCACGCGGGTTCTCGCCCGGCGCGCCCCACGCATCGGCCCGGCCGTAGTCTGCCAGTCCCATCAGGATGACCTGATGCTGGCCGGCCGGCGCCCGGCCGGGGTCGGATTTCGTCGTAACGGTGACGACCATCGACGGGAAGGACGGCTGGTCGGCGAAGATGTCCTGGTACGCCACCTCGAAATCGTCCGTGTCATGGAACACGCAGGTGTGAAACCCGACGTCGAGGGGCATCTCCACGCCGAGGTGCACCTCGACCGCCGACACCGACGGCTGCCACGTCTCCAGCCGGACGCGCCATTCCTCGTCGATGTGCTCCTGGCCGACGAGTTCGAGCCATGTCTGATGCGGGTCGGCGTTCGACACGACGGCCCGGGCGCGGATCGTCCGGCCGTCTTCGAGCAGGATTCCGGCGACGCTGTGTTGCTCGACGAGGATGTGCGTCACGCGCGTCTTGGTGACGACCTGTCCCCCCGCCTCCTGGATAGCCGAGGCGATCGCGTCCGACAGGGCTTTCGCGCCGCCCTTCAGGAAGGACGTGCCACCCTGGGCATGGTAAGTGGCCCATGCCATGGCGAAGTGCGCGGCGGACAGACGGGACGGCGGCAGGCCGTACAGCGGCCACAGGGCGCAGATGAGGGAGTGCAGGCGGCGGTCCCGCACGTACTCGTCTAACATCGTCTGGGCAGTCTTGTCCGCGTACCGGGCGACGAGGCCGTTCGACTGATCGAGGCCCTCGCGTCCGATCGTGGCCATGTCCGCACAGACGCGCCGGAGGCCGCCACGGTCGAATGGGAACCGGCTCCCCAGCAATTCGTCGTATTGGCTGGGGTCGGACGGGATGTCGACCTCGTTCTCTCCAATACGACACCGGTACGCGGGGTCGAGTTTGACGAACTCGAGACGATCCGCGATGCCCAGCCGGCGGAGCGTGTCCCCGATCCAGCTTCCCGGCCCGCACCCGCCGAGGAGGTGGAGGGTGGAATCGAACATGAACTCTTTGCCGAAGTACTGGACGTACCCGCCGAGTTTGCCGTGCTTCTCGGCGACGAGGACGCTCAGTCCGGCCTGCGCGGCCATCGCTCCGCACGTCAGCCCGGCCATCCCGGAGCCGATGATGATGACGTCGTACCTATCCTGTAGAACGGGTGCTTCCATTGGAAACCTCGTCTTGTAGGGCGGCGACCGGTGAATTAGTGACGAGTGACGAGTGACAAGTGACAAGCAACAAATAGAAAACAAGATCGATTTCCTGATTTTTACTCGTCACTTGTCACTCGTCACTGATTCCCTGCCCTTAATACCCCACCGCATACCCATCTCTCCTCGGATCGCTCCCGCCCATCAGCGCGCCGTTATCCGGGTTGATGTAAATCGCTTGAGCGTTGCCCATCGCCCCCCAGTCGTCCAGAATGGTAAGCGCGTGGCCGCGTGAGGCCAGTCCAGCCCGGACCTCGTCCGGGAACCGTCCCTCTAAGCGGAGTTCATCGGGACAGGTATGGGGGAAGTCGGATTCCGTCCCGTTCCCCGTATGCCGCCAGCGCGGGGCCTCGACCGCCTCCTGGACGGTCAGGCCGAAATCGAGGACGTGGGTGATGACCTGCAGGTTCGTCTGCACCTGCGTATCCGCCCCCGGCGTCCCGCAGACCAGGCGTAGGGGCGCACGGTCGTGCATCCCGTCATCATCGAACACCATCACCGGGTTCATCGTGTGCCGGACCCGCTTGCCGGGCATCAGGCAGTCGACGTGGTCGGCCTCCAGATGCCAGTACGTCATCCGATTGTTCAGGAGAATCCCCGTGTTCCCCGCGATCAGCCCGGACCCGAAGCTCATCTGGATGCTCTGGAGCTGGCAGACGGCGTTCCCCCACCGATCCACGACGCAGAAGCAGGTCGTGTCTTCGTGCGGCTCCGAGTGGCGCGCAGCAAACGACCGGCGCGTCCGTTCCCACCCGTCCGGCCGTCCGGCCTCCACCGCCGGCATCGCCCGGTCGAGGTCGATCAGCCGGCCGCGCTCGGCGGCGTACGCTTTGGCGAGCAGTCCGGCGGTCGGGACATCGATCCAGTCGGGGTCGGCCATGTACGCCTCGCGGTCGGCGAACGCGAGACGTTTCGCCTCGACCATCAGATGGACGGCAGCCGCGGTGTTGCACCCTAAGGCTTGCAGGTCGAACTGCTCGACGATGTTCAGCTCTTGCAGCAACACGTGTCCGCTGGAATTGGGCGGCGCTTCGTAGACTCGATGCCCCCGGTACGTCGTGCTGATCGGCTCCTCCCACCGGGCGTGGTAGTCCGCGAAATCCTGGGCGGACAGGAGACCGCCGTGTTGTTCGCTGAACCGGACGATCTCCCGCGCGATTTCCCCACGGTAGAACGTCTCGCTCCCCTCGCGTCCGAGCGCGCGGAAGCTGTCGGCGAGCGCCGCCTGGATAAGCACTTCGCCCGCGCCGAGCGGCCGGCCGTCCCGGGTGTACACCGCCCGCGAGGTCGGGAAGGTGGTCAGGGTCGGGGGCTCGTCTACGATCGCCCGGCCGAGCTTATGGCTGATGGGAAAGCCGTGTTCCGCCAAGTCGATGGCGGGCTCCAGCACGGTCGAGAGCGGGAGCACCCCGTATTGCTCGTGCGCGACACACCAGCCGTCGATGAGGCCGGGGACGGACACGGTGAGGATGCCTTTCGCCGGGATGCCGTCCGGAAGGAACAGCTCCCGCCACGCCGCGCGGGGGGCTGGGCCGGTGGCGTTGACCACCTTGATCTCGCCCGTCTGTGCCCGATAGACCATGATGAAGCCGTCCCCGCCCATCCCGGACATGTTGGGCTCGACGACGTTCAGGGCGGCGGCGGTGGCGATCGCGGCGTCGATTGCGTTCCCGCCCTGCAGGAGGATGCGGAGGCCGGCTTGCGAGGCTAACGGATGGCCGGAGGCCACCATCCCGGTCCGACCCATGATGACCGGCCGGTGGGCGGTGCCGGTCAGGCCGTGCGGCGAGGACATGAGGAAAGCTCCTACGAGGGTTGCACGTCCACCGTCTGCCCTTCGCGGGCGAACGAGACGTTCGGGAAGACCTGGGCGGCGCGAGCCAGGGATTCCTCGCAGCGGGTCTGTTGGTAGTGGAGCAGGATCAACCGGCGGACGGCCGCACGCTGGGCGATCCGCGCCGCATCCACGGCGGTCGAGTGACCGTCCCGTTCCAGGTCCGGGCGAGGGTAGTCGTGGGGGAACGTGGCGTCATGGATGAGCAGGTCGCAGCCGCGGACGTGCTCCGCGATCGGTTCATGGTACGCGGTGTCGCCCGTGAATGCGACGGTCGCCCCGGTGCGACGGTCGGTGAACCGGTAGCACCGGCCGTCGACCGGGTGGCGCGTCTGGCAGGCGGCGAGGGAGAAGTCGTCCGCCTGGATCGTCTCACCGGGCTGGATGACCCGGATGTCGGGCTTCCAGGCGTACCGCGGGTACCGGTCGACCATCAGGAAAACGCGCGTCGCCTCCATCACATCGGGCAGGTCCCCCGGTCCGATGATCGTTAGCGACGGCTTTCCCATACCGGAGTGCCATCGCTGCGCCCAGTAGAAGAAGAATTGCGGCAGGCCGAGGTAGTGGTCCTGGTGGCAGTGGGTCAGGATGATCGTCTTGATCTGCAGCGGGTCGAGGCCAAACCGCATCATCTGCGCGGTCCCGCACCAGCCGGTGTCGACGAGATGCGTGCCGTTGATGACGAAGCTGGCCACATCCCGTCCCGCCTCCGGGACTGCGTCGGCCGTGCCGAGGAAGGTGATGGTCGTCGTGGGCGTCATGCGGGAGTTCCCACTATTCATCGTCCTTCGAGACCGGGGCTTTGCTCACGATCTCTTTCTGGCCGTGGTGGCAGGTGTAACAGGTGACCTGATCGACTTTTTGCTTCTTCATCGCCGTCCGGTTGATGGCGGCGACCTGCTGATTGATGGTATTCATCAACTTCAGAAACTCACGACCCGTGAGTTTGGTCGGTTTCTCGTCGCTCGCATAGTCCTTCAGGTTGTGACAGAAGTCGCACTTGACCCCCAGTCCGGCGGTGAACGTCTTCATATACTCCCGGATTTCCTTCGTCGATTTGCCTTTGAGGACTTGGACGTTCTTCGGTTCACCGACCTGCGCGTGTGCCAGTGCGCTGGCCATCACCATCCCGGTGACCAGTCCACTCAGCACGAGCGCGTAGCTCAACCGTCTCATCGAGGCTCCTTTCTGATGAATGATAATCATATCTTTTTAACACGATTTGCGGGATAATAGTTCGCGTCACGAGGGTTGTCAAGACAAAGATTCTCGTCGTGTGACGTTCCGGACTTGTCTCTTTTCCGCGTTTCCGCTATAATAGAGAACAGGGTGGCGTCTCCCCTCCATTCAGGATGGGACGCGCAGCGATGGTGGAAGCTCTCAACAGGAGGTCTCGATCATGAAATGGGCATTCAGACTGGGAACCGTGGCCGGGATCGGTCTCTACCTGCACGGGACGTTCCTGATCCTGCTCGCCTGGGTCGGGATCAGTCACATCGTGCAGGGACATAGTATCGCCGACGCCTTCGAGGGGATGGTGTTCATCATCGCGCTCTTCGGCTGTGTGGTGCTGCACGAGCTCGGCCATGCGCTCAGCGCGAGGCGGTACGGGATTTCCACGCGGGACATCACCCTGCTGCCCATCGGCGGTCTCGCCCGGCTGGAACGGATGCCCCGGGAGCCGAAGCAGGAGCTGGTCGTGGCGTTAGCCGGGCCGGCGGTGAACGTCGTCCTGGCGGTGGTCTTGTTCGGAGTGATCGTCGGACTGAGCGGCTTCGATGCGTTCATGCCGTCAGCCCCACTGACTCTCGTCGGGGGAGACTTCCTCAACAAGCTGCTCTGGGTGAACGTCTCCCTCCTCGTCTTCAACCTGCTCCCCGCGTTCCCGATGGACGGCGGTCGGGTGCTCCGGGCGCTGCTCGCCCAGCGGATGGACTACGTACGGGCGACTAAAGCAGCGGCGCGGATCGGCCAGGGGATGGCGCTCCTGTTCGGACTGGTTGGCCTGTTCTCGAACCCCTTCTTGCTGTTTATCGCGCTCTTCGTCTACATCGGCGCGACCGAGGAGGCGGCTGCCGTCCAGATGCAGTCGGCCTTCCGGGGGATTCCGGTGATGGCGGCGATGGTGACCAACTTCCGGACGCTCACGCCGGATGATTCGCTGGCCCGTGCCGTCGAGCACCTCTTGGGCGGCTGTCAGCAGGATTTCCCGGTGATGGAGGGGAATCAGGTCGTGGGCGTGCTCACGCGGAACGACCTCCTGATGGCGCTCGGCCAGCAGGGGCCTGAGGCGCGGGTCGGGGACGTGATGCGACGCGGGGTCGAGCCGGTCGACGCGTTTGAGATGCTGGAGACGACCGTGCAACGTATGCGTGCGGGCGGGCACCCGGTCCTCCCCATCGTCCACGGCGGGGCGCTGGTCGGCCTTCTGACCCAGGAGAACATCGGGGAATTTACGATGATCCAGGCAGCCCTGCAACAGGCCGGACGCTCGGCCCGGACGCCCTCTCTGACCCAGGATCGATGAACCCTTACGAACCCCGCCGTGTGTCGTTCGAGGCAGAAATTTCGATTTTCTTGTTGACATTCCCTGCTTTCTTCCTTATTAGCTTTATCCCTCACCTTCACCCCATTCTTCAAACCCGAAAGGAGGGCGATTCGAGTGCTCAATCGGGTTGTGTTCGGTTAAACATGTCCCTTCGTCGCTGCGATCAGAAGTGGGGGAGTGGGCTCTCTCCTTTCATGACAAAGGAGGTCACGAGTGGATACTGATCTGAGACGTTGCCTGATGAGGTCCCGCTACGCTCTTGTAGCGCTCTCGTGCATGACGGTCCTGCTTGCCTGCGCGAAGCCGCCGCAAGGCAAGATGATCCCCGCTGAATCGAAGCCCGGCGAATGGCGGCAGTACGGCAACGACCTGGCCTTCACCCGGTATTCGCCCCTCGACCAGATCACCCGCGAGAACGCCAAAGACCTGAAAATCGCCTGGCACTGGAAACAGGAAAACTTTGGCGCGGAGCCGGAGTTCTATGGGCAGACGACGCCGATCTACGTGGACGGCGTGCTCTACGCCACGGCGGGATACCGGCGGGCGGTGGTGGCGATCGACCCGGCCACGGGGGAAACCCTGTGGATGTACCGGATGGACGAAGGCGAGCGGGGGGACAAGGCCCCGAGGAAAAATTCGGGCCGGGGGGTGTCGTTCTGGACCGACGGCCAGGGGGACAATCGGATTTTTGTCGTGACCATCGGGTTCTACCTGGTCGGGCTGAACGCGGAGACCGGCCAGCCGATCCCGTCGTTCGGGAAGAATGGGGTCGTCGATCTCATGGAAGGACTGCGGGGGCGTGAGAAGGTCGATGTCGTCGGGGCCGTCGGATCGACCTCCCCGCCGACGATCGTGAATGAGGTCATCGTGGTCGGGCCGTCTCTGGCTCCAGGCTTCCGCCCCAAATCGATGAAGAATGTCCCCGGCGACGTGCGGGGTTTCGATGTCCGCACCGGTAAGCTCCTCTGGACGTTTCACACCGTTCCCGAGCCGGGTGAACTCGGCAGCGACACCTGGAAGGAGGGTTCGGGAGCCCATACGGGAAACACTGGAGTCTGGACCTCCATCTCCGCCGACCCTGAACTGGGCTACGTCTACCTACCGGTCGAAGCGCCCACCAACGACTACTACGGCGGACACCGGCCCGGCGACAACCTCTTCGCCAATTCCCTGGTCTGCCTCGAAGCCAAGACCGGTAAGCGGGTCTGGCACTACCAGATCGTCCACCACGATGTCTGGGATTATGACAATCCCTCCGCGCCCATCTTAGCGAACCTCACCGTGGATGGGAAGCCGGTCAAGGCGGTCATCCAAAACACCAAGCAGGGCTTTTCGTACGTGTTCGACCGGGTGACCGGCCAGCCGGTCTGGCCGATCGAGGAGCGCCCGGTGGGGAAGTCCGACGTGCCCGGCGAGCAGACCGCGCCGACGCAACTGTTCCCGACCAACCCTCCGCCGTTCGAGCGCCAGGGGATCTCGACCGACGACCTGATCGACTTTACCCCGAAGCTGCGAGCTGAGGCGCTGGAGATCGTGAAAAAATACCGGCTTGGCCCGCTGTTTACCCCGCCGTCATTAGCGCAGGCCCCGGATAGCACGAAAGGCACGATTCAGATCCCGGGGGCGAACGGCGGGGTCAACTGGAATATGACCGCCCTGGACCCCGAAACGGGTATCAACTATATCGCCTCGAATACCAGCATTACCCTCATGGCGCTCAAGAAACCAGGGAAGGATGAATCGGACATGAATTATATCTCCGCGACGTTGCAAGCGCCGCAGGTCCAGGGTCTTCCGCTTGTCAAGCCGCCGTGGGGCCGGATCGTCGCGGTCGACATGAACACGGGGAAACATCTGTGGATGGTGCCGAACGGGGATGCCTCGGCCAATGTGAAGAATAACCCCGCGTTGAAAGGGGTCACCCTGCCGCGCACGGGCAAGATCACGCGGTTCGGGACGATGGTCACGAAGACCCTGCTGTTTGCCGGGGAAGGGTTTGGGGGGGATCCGAAGTTCCACGCCTACGATAAGAAGACCGGAGAGATCGTGGCGGAACTCGATCTCCCCGCTGCTCAGGTCAGTTTGCCGATGACTTACCTGCACAAGGGGAAGCAGTACATCGTCATGTCCGTCGGTGCCGCGAATCACCCGGCGGAACTGGTGGCGTTCAGTCTGCCTGAAGAGGAGAAAAAATAGGCTTCACTCGCTAAGGAGGAAGGTATGAGACGGACTGTCTGGCTGCTGCTTGCGGCGCTGCTGGTCGCCGGGGCGATCATGCCGGCGGATGGGATGGCCCAGGCCGCGCCGGCGTCGATGGCCAACACCCTGACCCCGGCTGAGGACGCCGAAGGCTGGAAACTGTTGTTCGACGGCAAGACCCTGTTAGGCTGGACCCGGCGCGGGGGCGGCGCGGACTGGAAGGTCGAGGAAGGGGCGATCACCGCCGTGGCCACCGGAGGGCCGAGTTATATCGGCACCGCCTATGAATACATCAACTTTCATCTGAAGGCCGATTTCTGGCAGGATGAGGGTCACAACAGCGGGATTTTTCTTCGAGGGCCGAGGGCGGCCGAAGCGCCCATCAACCAGAAATCTTCCTATGAGATTAACATCTCCGACGAGCACAAGACGTTCCCGACGGGGAGCATCGTCGACCTGCACCGGTTCGACCCCGTCCCGAAGACGGCCGGGAAATGGAACACGTATGAGATCATGGCCGAGGGCGATCATCTCGTCGTCAAGCTGAACGGGACGACGACGATTGACCTCAAAGATGGCACCCATTATAGCGGCATCATCGCCCTGCAGGCGTTTGGCACCGGGAAAGTACGGTTTCGGAACGTCAAGATTCGGCCGCTGAAATGATCCTCGGTGCGATGAGATGAAGACCCTCGTCCTTGCGCTGATCTCCCTGTGTGCCGTTGCCCATCTTGCTCTCGCCCAAGAGCGGCAACCGACGCACCAGGATTCGTCGAACACCGGCGAGACCCCTCGATTTGAGGTTGAACCCCTCGTCATCACGGCGACCCGGTATGCGCGACCCGTCTATCGCGTCCCGTATGCCGTCGACCTGCTCAACCAGGATGACATCCAGCACGCCGAGGTCGGGCTTTCTCTGGAAGAGGCGTTGCGTTCCCTGCCGGGCGTGGTCGTGCAGAACCGGTACAACCTCTCCCAGGGGGATCGCATCAGCCTGCGGGGGATCGGGAGTCGGGCGGCCTTCGGGGTGCGAGGGCTGAAGCTCATCCAGGACGGGATTCCCCTGACGATGGCGGACGGCCAGTCCCAACTGAACAACATCGACCTGGGGTCGGCCGGGCAGGTCGAAGTGCTGCGCGGGCCGAGTTCTTCGCTGTACGGCAACGCGGCCGGCGGCCTGATCAGCCTGCAGACGCAGACCGCCGTCGCCACCCCGTTCCAACTGCAACCCCGCCTGCTGGTCGGCGCCGATGGCTTGCGGAAATGGGAAGGGAAAGCCTCCGGCCAGGTCGGCCGCCATCAGTATCTCGTCAACGTCAATTCGCTGTGGCAGGAGGGCTACCGCGATTTCGCCAACGCTCGTTCCACCGGGGTCAACGCGGTCGGACACCACGTCCTGTCTCAGTCACTCAGCCTGACGACGGTGCTGAACGCTTACAATGCGCCCTACCTGCTGAACCCCAGTTCGCTGGCGAAAGCCGAGGCCGACACCGCGCCGACGAACGCGCGTCTGGCGGTGCAACGGCAGGGCGCCAGCAAGAAAACCAACCAGACCCAGGGCGGGATCACCCTCCAGTACCGGGGGCGCGACAGCACCCGCCTGGAAGCCACTGTCTACGGTCTGGGCCGGTCGCTGTTCAACCCCATTCCGGGCCGGATTATCGACCTGGATCGCAAGGCCGGAGGACTGCGGACGGTGTGGAGCCGATCCGCTCAGGTCGCGGGATCGACGCTCCGGTGGACTGCCGGGGCCGATGTCGAGGTCCAGCGCGACGCCCGGCAGGAGTTTGGGAACGGGGGCATCCCCGCTCAGCACGTCGGGAAAGTCCACGACGACGCCATCTTCAAGCTCCTCACGTACGGCCCGCGTCTGCTCGATCAGGCGGAACGGGTGCTGGGCGTCGGTCCCTTCGTCGAACTGGAACTGACGCCATACCCCGCCTGGGTGATCACCGTAGGAGGCCGGTATGACCGCTACCGATTCACCGTCGACGATCGGTTTCTGGATGACGGGGTAGACGATTCCGGGACGCGCACGATGGACCAGGTCAGTCCGATGGTGGGTCTGACTTACCGTCCCCATCGGTTCATCAGCCTGTACGGGAACTATGCCACGGCGTTTCAGACCCCGACCACGACCGAATTGAGCAACCGGCCGACCAGAGAAGGCGGGTTCAACCCCGACCTGCGGCCGGAACGGGTACGCAGCGTCGAGGCGGGTCTCAAGGGCCTGTGGCCGGCACGACAGTTCACCTGGGATGCCGCGTTCTATTTCCTGACGATCGATGAGATGCTCATCCCGTTTCAAATCGACGATCCCAGCACCGAGGAGGTCTTCTTCCGGAACGCGGGCAAGACCCGGAACAGAGGGATCGAACTCAGGCTCACCTGGGCTCCGACGCCCGGATGGCGGGCTTCGTTCGCCTATACCCTGATGGATTTCATCTTTCAGGATTTTCTGGTCGAGACGTCCGTCAATAACCGGCTGACCCGGTCTCAGCTCAAAGGAAACGACGTGCCGGGCGTTCCCCCGCAGCATCTGTACGCCGGGGTGATGTATAAGCACCGTCGCGGCGGATACGCCGAAGCCAACCTGCAGTGGATGGATCGTTATTTTGCCAACGATTTCAACGGACCGGGGCCGGGCAGCACGAAACCCGTCCGGGATTTCATCAATGACGCGTACCTGACGGTTGACCTGCGTCTGGGGGGCCAGCGCGACCTGGGATGGGTTGGGATCGACGTGTTTGTCGGGGTCAACAACCTGTTCAATACCCGGTATAACGGGTCGATCGTGCCCAATGCGGCGGGGGATCGGTTCTTCGAGCCGGCCGCCGGCCGCACCTGGTATACGGGCGTGGGGATTCCCGTTCCCCACGGGAGGCGTTGACGATGGCCCGGTCGCACGACCCGCCGAATTACATGGGTGTGTTCTACTCGTTAGCCGTGCTCACCGGGCTTGAGATCGGGGTGACGTTCCTCCCCATCCCGACCCTGCTCAGCCGGATTCTGCTGGTCGGCCTGGCCGCCACCAAGGCGGCGCTGGTGGCCCTGTATTTCATGCATCTGAAGTTTGAGCGGAGGACCCTCACCTGGATTGCCTTGACACCGGGGTTGATCTGTACGTTCTTAGTGCTGATGCTCCTCCCGGATAGTGTGGCCATCACACGGCGTCCAGGATCGTTCGCGGCCGCGCAGGAGACGCTGCCGCCCGTTGAACTCATCACAGGCCCTGGCGTTGACGTCGTGAAAAGAAACTGTACCCGCTGTCATCCGGTGAACATCATCGCCCAGACGAGGAAGGATCGGGCCGGGTGGCTGGAATCCATCCGATGGCTGCAGCAAGAAAAAGGCCTTCGGCGGTTTGATCAAAAAACAGAAGAGACAATTTTAGATTACTTATCGACGTATTATGCGCCGGAATCGTCGCAGTAGGGGCGCAGCATGCTGCGCCCCTACTGCCGGGCCATTACCTTATAATCTGGTGTCATTCCCGCGCAAGTGGGAATCCATATCGCGCGTCATTGCCCATGCTCGATTCGCTCCTGAAATCGCTCGGCGTGCTCAGCACGAACGGGAAATTGCTGTTCAAGTCGCCCCTGGCCCCGTGGGGAGTGTTGTGCATCACAGCCGCGATCATCGCCGCCGTTCTTCTATTCTATCGGCGCACGACCGTCCCGATCTCCGGGCGAACCCGCACGCTCCTCATCACCATGAAGCTGCTGCCCCTTCTGCTCATCCTGGTCAGCCTGCTCGAGCCGGTGATGGTGACGTCGGAAGTGACCCCCCAGCAGGGGTTCGTGCTCGTCCTGGTCGATGACTCGAAGAGCATGCGCATCCAGGACGCGCCCGGTCGCCTCCCCCGGTTCGAGGCGGTCAAGCGGCTGATGACCGATCAAGAACTGCTCGCCTCGCTGTCCGGGCGGTTCAAAGTCCGCACGTTCCGGTTTGCGTCCGACGCCGAACGGGTCGAGGACCTCACCCGACTGGAGGCGAGCGGCGGGTCGACCAACATCGCCGGGGCGCTGAGCCAGACGACGCAGGAGTTCCGGGACCTTCCGTTAGCCGGGGTGGTGCTCGTCTCCGACGGGGCGGACAACGCCAGTCAGGGGTCGAACGACCTGGCGGGCGTCGCCGCCGCGTTGAAGGCCCAGGGCATCCCGGTCTACGCCGTGGGAGTCGGCCAGGAGCACATCGAGAAGGATATCGAGATCGTCAAAGTGGCGACGTCCAAGACGCTCGCCGCCGGGTCGGTCACCGACCTGTTTGTCACCATCCGGGGCCACGGGTTCCCCGGCCAGGCGGTCGACCTGCACGTGAAAGAAGGCACCCGGATCGTCCGGACGGAGAAGGTCGAGTTGGGGAAAGACGGGGAGACGAAGCGCGTCAAACTCTCCTTAGCGCCCGAGTCGCCGGGCATCTTCGAGTACACCGTGCAGGTGCCCCCCCGGCCGTCGGAGACGATCACGGAGAACAACCAGCGGAGTTTTCTGGTCGATAACCGATCCCGGACCGCCCGGGTGTTGTACGTCGACGGCTACCCCCGGAAGGAGTTTAAGTTCATCCGGCGGGCGGTCGAGGAAGATCGCCAGATTCAGCTCGCGTCCTTAGTGCGGGTCTCGAAGGAGAACCGGCTGTACCGGCAGGGGGTCCGGACGCAGGAGGAGTTGCGGGACGGGTATCCGAGGACGAAAGAAGAGCTGTTCCAGTACGACACGGTCATCGTCGGGGATGTCGAGGCCCGGTGGTTTACCCCCCAGCAGTTGCAGATGACGGAGGAGTTCGTCAGCGTCCGGGGGGGCGGGTTCCTGATGTTAGGCGGGGATCACACGCTCGCCGAAGGCGGGTATGTCGGGACGCCGATCGAGGACGTCCTGCCCGTCCGGATCGGTGGAGGCCGGCGCGGGAGCGGATGGGGGACGGGGGTGGTGGATCGCGAGTTCCGGGTCGGACTGACCCCGGACGGGAAAGCTCATCCGATGCTCCGTATCGCCCCCGACCCGGATGAGAACCTCCGGCACTGGGGCCGGCTGCCCGAACTGGTCGGGTACAACCGGGTCGGCGAGCCGAAGCCGGGCGCGACCGTCCTGGCCGTCGATCAATCCGTCGACCTGCTCGAAGGCTCGAACATCATCCTGGCCGTTCAGCGGTACGGGCAGGGCCGGTCGATGGTGTTCACGACCGCCGGCTCCTGGCGGTGGCAGATGCTCATGCCGGCGGTCGATCCCTCCCATGAGCGTATCTGGCAGCAGGTCGTCCGCTGGCTGGCGCTCTCCTCGCCCAGCCAGGTGACCCTGACGCTCGACAGGGAATCGTACGGCGACCGGGAGCCGGTGACGATCAAAGCCCGGGTCGTGGATACCGCGTACGCGCCCGTCAACGACGCGTCCGTCTGGGCGCAGGTGACCGACCCGACCGGCCAGTCGGAAGCCGTGGAGCTCGAATGGACGTTCAGCGATGGCGGAACCTACCGGGCAGAGTACCATCCGAAAGCGGGTGGGATGCATCGGGTGGAGGTGTTCGTGAAATCCCCGGAGACGATCACCGCGCGCGACCAGGGCGGGTTTAGCGTCGCTGAGTCGGCCTCGGAATACACGGATGCCGTCCTGCACGCGGATGTGCTCACACGCTTAGCGGAGACGACTGGCGGGCAGTATGTGGGCATCGAGCAGGCCCGCCGGCTGCCGGACGCCATCAAGCCGGTGAAACGGACGACCTCGATGGTGATCGAGAAAGACCTGCGGGATATCCCGCCGCTGTTTGCCGTGGTCGTCCTCCTGCTCTCCCTGGAATGGGTCCTCCGGCGACGGCAGGGATTGGCGTGATTCAAGTACAAAGGACGAAGGAGTAAGGACGAAAAAAGGAATGGATTCCCGCTTCTGCGGGAATGGCCGTTGCTTCAATGACGCAAGTTGTTTCGTCCTTCGTCCTTTGTCCTTCATCCTTACAAAGGGGTGTTGCTTATGTGTGGCATCGTTGGCTACGTCGGCACGCGCGAAGTCCTGCCGATCCTGCTGGGCGGACTGAAGCGACTGGAATACCGTGGGTATGATTCAGCGGGGATCGCCGCGTTGCAGTCGGGACGGCTGAGCACGGTCAAGACGGTCGGCCGGTTGAGCCGGCTGGAAGAAGAGATCACCGGCATCGGGTTCGACGCCGGTCTGGGCATCGGCCATACCCGCTGGGCGACGCACGGCGAGCCGTCGACGATCAACGCCCATCCCCATACCGACTGTCGCGGGAACATCGCGCTCGTGCACAACGGGATCATCGAAAACTTCGAGGGACTGAAAAGGCTGCTGGAAGAGAAAGGACACCGGTTCCGGAGCGCGACGGACACCGAGGTCCTGGCGCACCTGATCGAGGAATTTTACGAAGGAGACCTTGCCGAGGCAGTGACCGTTGCCCTCCATCATGTCGAAGGGACGTATGGCATCGCGGTGATTGCCCAGCGAGAGCCGGGTGTGCTCGTCGCCGCCCGGCACGGCAGCCCGCTCGTCGTCGGCCTGAGTGAGGGGGAACGGTTCCTCGCCTCGGATGTGGCGGCGCTCATCGAGCATACCGACCGGGTGATCTACCTGAAGGACGGGGAGCGCGTCGTCCTCACCCAGGATGACGTCAAGGTGAGTTCGATAGATGGCGTCACGCTCCGGCCCGAAGAAACCCGGATTACCTGGGACCTGGAAGCGATCGAACGCGGCGGGTTCGATCATTTCATGCTCAAAGAGATTTTCGAGCAGCCGACCGCGGTCGTGAATTCCCTGCGCGGCCGCTTAGATGTCCAGCACGGCTCCGCCATCCTCGGCGGGCTGAACCTGACTCACGATGACCTCGCGGGCATCCGCCGGATCATCCTGACCGCCTGCGGCACCTCCTGGCACGCCGGACTGGTCGGGGAGTACATGCTCGAGGAATTGACCCGGATCCCCGTCGAGGTCGAGTACGCGTCGGAATTCCGCTACCGCAGCCCGATCATCGACGACGGCACTCTCGTCTTTGCCATCAGCCAGTCGGGCGAGACTGCCGAGACCTTAGCCGCCATCCGGGAGGCGAAGAAGCGCGGGGCGAAAACGCTCGGCATCTGCAACGTCGTCGGGTCGACGATCGCCAGGGAGTGCGACGGCGGCATCTACCTCCACGCCGGGCCGGAGATCGGGGTGGCCTCTACGAAGGCGTTCACCGCCCAGATCTCCGTGCTGGCCCTGCTCACCCTGCTGCTCGCCCATGCCCGCGAGCACTACCGTGAACGCCGCCTCGTCATCGCGCGGGAGTTGCAGCACATCCCGGAGAAGATGCGCCAGGTGCTCGATCTCAACGACCGCATCCGCCAGATCGCGGAGGAGTATGCCGACCGGAACAACGCTCTCTACCTGGGCCGGTTCTTCAACTTCCCGGTCGCCTTAGAAGGGGCGTTGAAGCTCAAAGAAATCTCGTACATCCACGCGGAAGGCTACCCGGCGGCGGAGATGAAGCACGGGCCGATCGCCCTCATCGATAAGAACATGCCGGTGGTGTTCATCGCCACCCAGGACCGGGTGTACGACAAGATCATGAGCAACATCGAAGAGGTCCGCGCGCGGAAAGGCCAGGTCATCGCCATCGCCACGGAAGGGGATACCTGGATCGGCAAGAAAGCCGACCATGTCATCTACATCCCGGACATCGACCCGTTCTTAGTGGCTCTCCTGTCCGTGATTCCGCTCCAGTTGCTCGCCTACCACATCGCGGTCCTGCGCGGCTGTGATGTCGATAAGCCCCGGAACCTGGCGAAGAGCGTGACGGTGGAGTGATGAATCAGTGACGAGTGACGAGTGACCAGTGACGAGCAAGAGTGGACACGAGAGAACACTATCGTAGGGTTTGCATGTTGGGTTTTACTCGTCACTGGTCACTCGTCACTGCCTTTCTAGAGTTTTTCAGATAATGTTTTGGACTACGCCTCCTGCCCTCACACCTCACCTCATCCCCCAGCCCCCTTCCCCTCTCCGCAAGCGGAGAGGGGAAGGGGGCTGGGGGCGTAGGGGTGAGGTTCAAGAC
>JACQVL010000212.1 GCA_016209865.1 Candidatus Latescibacterota bacterium
CACCCGCGCCACCGGTTCCAGGGTGGCGATCTCCACGTACTCGCCCGCTTCGTGGAGTCCGGCCCCGGCCGGCCCGAACGTCACCGTCGGGATGCCGCCTTCGGTGACGTAGATGTTGCCGTCGATGATCCCGCGCCGTCCGGCCAGCACCGGGCTTCTTCCTAATACAGTCCGGTACCCTTCTTGAAACGCAGCGAGCAGGGGTGTGCGCTGATCGAGGAAGAACGGGTCGTAATACGGCGGGGGCGTCTCGACCGTCACACGGGAGGGCAGGTCGAGCGAGGCGATCAAGTCGTGCATATCTTGAATAGCGGTCTCGCGGGTCTCGCCGGGCACGGTGAGGCGGGTGATAATGATCTCGCAGTGCTCGGGGACGACGACCGCGTACTCCCGGTAGCCCCCGTCGACCTTCAGGGTCGAGTAGTTCCCCTGGCCGATCAGCGGATGCGCGCCCAAGCGTAAGCGCGGCAGGGCGGCGAGAATCTTCCCGGCGTCCTCGACCGCGTTCACCCCCCGCTCTGGATGAAACGCGTGCGCCGCCCGTCCCTGCACCGTCAGCCTGTAGAGCACTTTCCCCGTCATGGCGAGGGGAATCGGCCCTGTGTCGCTGTCCCCGTAGTACGGCTCGCCCAGTAGCAAGCCGTCGCTCTTCGCGTACTCCGTCTTCAGCAGGGCGCGGGCTCCGGTGCCGTACCCCTCCTCGTCCACCGTGGCGGCAAACCCGACCCGTCCTAAGCGGCCCCGACATTCAGGGGATTCGACCAGCGTCTTGAACGCCACCAGCGCACAGGCCAGACCCGCTTTCATATCCACCGACCCCAAGCCGTACAATCGGCCATCCTGCTCGACGGGGTCGAACGGGTCCGTCAGCCAGTTGCGCGCGACACCGACGGTGTCCGTGTGGCCGGTGAGGGTCAGGAACCGGTCGCGGGGGCCCAGATCCGCCGAAGCATAGACGTTGGGACGGCCGGGGGCGACTTCGTCCCACTCCGGCTCCACGCCGATCTTCCGGAGTTCGTCCGCGATGAACTCGGCTAACGGCTGTTCATGAGGGAGGACGGACCTGATCCGGATCATCCGTTTCAGGACGTCTAACAGGTCAGCGGCGTCGATCGCCACGTCGCGCGCCATCGGATGTCCTTCACCGGGCTCCGATATACTCTTCGAGGCTCTGGATGGTCGTCTGCTGTTCGGAGATGATATGCTTGACGACATCCCCGATCGTCAGCATCCCGCGCAGCCGGTCGTTGTCGAGGATGGGCAGATGGCGAATATGTTTATCCGTCATCAATTTCAGACAGTCATCCAGCGAATTGTCCGGGTGGATGGAGAACACCCGGCCGGTCATCACGTCACGGACGGGCGTATCCTTCGACGCTCTCCCTTTCAAGATGCCCTTCCGGGCGTAATCACGTTCGGAGAAGATGCCGACGAGCTGCTCGCCCTCGACGACCAGCAACGCGCCCACGTTCTTCTCCGCCATGATTTCCAGCGCCGTATAGACCGAGGTATCGGGAGTGATCGACCAGATCTCCTCTCCTTTGGCTTTTAAGAGCTCTTTGACGGTTGTCATAAGTCGTGTTCTCCTTTGGGCTGAGTGTTACACGGACACGCGCGTGCCTCCTCTCATCGTTCACGTGACGTCAGGTCAGTTTCGAGATGACTGGATTCCCGCTTTCGCGGGAATGACGATTCTTCTATCGGGGAAAAATGGGATGAGAAAGGATTCCAACTCCTCAGAGGGTTACCATAAATGTGTGCCATGAACGACAAAAAGTCAACAGGTCTGATGAAAATTTTTTCAGCAGACCGCCAGCCAGAATTCATTTGACACCCTCGGCTCACGCTGATAGTGTATGCGCATGCGCGCTCACTCGACGGCGATGTGTCTCACACGTGCCGGCGCAGCGGGGACGGGATGCCCATCTGGTCGGCCCCGTCGTGGACGAGCGGGACGCGCGCGGACAGGATCGGCCAGCACTGTCCCCCTCGCTTGACGTACTGGTCGTCGATCCCGCACAGCCAGCAGAACATCCGGGCCGCGGCGATCCCGCCGTGGAACTGCTCGAACTGCCCGACCTGCGGCGGTTCGAAGTCGACCACGTTAAAATCGAGCGTGGGGTCGATGATCCAATCGCGCTGGGGCGGACTCGTCCGCCAGTAGTTGTACTTCAGGAGATTTCGGAATGTGCTCTTGCCGCGCGGCTCGGAGGTTGCGCGGGTCCGGCGGTGCCAGATGCTATAGACGGTCAGGAAGATCGTCCCGGCCGGTCCGGCGGTGGAGACGGCCCCGGCGATCTTGCCGTAGTGCGCCATCAGCGGGGCCTTCGTCCGCATGAAATGCGAGCCGGGCAGGACTTCGGTCGGCCCCATGTCGTCCGTACATTCCTCTGGCCAGTAGAACACCTGGAGGTACTCGAGCGCCGGGGTGTAGATCGACCCGCCATCCCGGTGCCATCCGCCCGTGTGCGGCCAGGGCAGCGGGCCGCGATGGTTGGCGATAAGGTTGGGCAGGGTAAAGTTGCGCCCTAACAACGACCGCACCGCGCCCGCCGCCTGAGGGTTCTTCACCACCCCCTCGACAAACCAGTCCTGAGTCATGATAAGGGTGGGAGCGTATGTGCTGTCCACGGTGTCGAGGTAGTTCACCACCTGCTGGTTGACCTCGTCCGGGACGACGCCGGGGAGGATCAGGTATCCATTCCGGCAGACATCGATCACCTGCTGGTCGGTCAGAGTCGGCGCGCAATCGTACATCTCGTTGTACGGGGCTTTGATCGTCATCTCAGCGTCCCTCCGGCGGTTCTTCTAGGGTTATCTTTTACTCGTCACTCGTCACTGGTCACTCGTCACTGATTCTTACCGACCACTGTCTTTTACCGCTCTCATCGCAAAAAGTCAAGGAGAAATCACGATGCACGACTCCATCGCGTCCTTAGAGGAACGGTATCGTGCCAGCAGCCCACGGTCGCGGGCGGCGTTCGAGCGCGCGTGCGCGGTCATGCCCGGCGGGGCGAAAGGGGCGTATTTTCACCCGCCGTACCCGCTCACGATGGCGCGCGGAGAGGGGTGCGCGCTGTACGACGTGGACGGCCGCCGGTTCGTCGATTTCGCCAACCACCACACCGCGCAGATCTTAGGGCATCGCCATCCGGCCGTCCTGGCGGCCATCCAGGAGCAGTTGGAGCGCGGCATCGCTTTAGGCGCGCCGGTCGGGGTGGAGACGGAGTTAGCTGAAGAGATGTGCCGGCGGGTGGCGTCGGTCGAGAAGCTCCGGTTCTGCAACTCGGGCACCGAGGCGACCCTGCACGCCGTCCGGCTCGCGCGCGGGTTCAGCGGCCGGCCGAAGATCGCTAAATTCGAGGGCGGCTACCACGGCAGCCACGACGCCGTCGAGGTCAGCGTCTCCCCCCCGCTCGACCGGGCGGGGCCGGAGACCGCGCCGCACGCCGTCCCGAACGCCGGCGGGATGTCCCCGCATGCCGCCGAGGAAGCCGTCATCCTGCCCTACGACGACGAAGCGGCTGTCGAGCGCCTGATCACTCAGCACCGGCATGAGTTAGCGTGCGTCATCTTCGACCCCAAAGCGGGCATCCTGCCGCAGCGTCCCGCGTTCGTCCAGGCCGTCCGGGAGATCACCCGGACGAACGAGGTGCTGCTGATCGTCGATGAGATCGTGGGGTTCCGCGTGGGCACGGGCGGGCTGCAGGAGTCGTACGACATCACGCCCGACCTGACGACGTTCGGCAAGATCATCGGCGGTGGGTTTCCCGTCGGGGCGTTCGGCGGGCGGGCGGATATCATGGGCTTGCTCGACACCACACGGGGCAGCACCGGGTTCTTCCAGAGCGGGACGTTCAGCGCCCATCCGGTGGCGATGGCGGCTGGACTGGCGACGCTGCGGCACCTGACCCCGGAGGCGTTCGCCCGGCTGAACGGATTGGGCGAGCGGTTGTGCGCCCGACTGAACGACCTGTTCGCCCGCCGCCAGACCCCCGTCCAGGCGGTCGGTCTGGGTTCATTGTTCAGCATCCACTGCGCGAGCGGCCGGCTCGCCACGTACCGTGACTTAGCCCGCGCCGACAGTGCGATGGCGCATCGGCTCTTTCTCGCGCTCCTGGAGCACGGGTATTTCTTGAGTCACGGCCTGGTGATGAACGCGCTGTCCCTGGCGATGGATGAAACCCATGTGGACGGGCTGGTCGAGGCGATCGACCGGGCTCTCGCGTCGTCATGATGGAATCATCCGCGTGGGGTCGTTGCCACAATAATGACGTTATAGCCCGACCGAAGGGGGAAGTGTTCGACGTGGTGGAAATGGTGGTTCATGAATGGGATGACCGGCTGTTCCGTGTCGACCCCGTGCAGGTGGAGCCATCGTTTGAACGGCGGGTAGAACGCGCGCAACCGACCGTACCAGGTGTGAAAATCCAGGATGACGAGCACCCCGGTCTCGCTCAGGGCGTGCTTCATCCGCAGGAGCGCCTGCTGCCAGTCGTCCACCATCGAGAGGGCGTACGTGCAGAGGATCCGGTCGGCGGTGCGGGGAGCGATGCATGGGGTGGTCATGTCCCCTCGGATCAGCTTCAGCCACGGATACCGGCGTCGTGCGATGTCCAGCATGGCGGTCGCGTAGTCGATCCCGATCAGCCGGTCCGGGGAGGTTTTGGCCAGGAGGAAGGGGATGTTCAGGCCGGTGCCGCAGCCATAATCGAAGATCAGGTTGTCCGGCTGAATGTCCAACCGTTCGACCGCCCGCTGCCGGTCGAGCAGGTAGAACCGGCGCGTGAGGTTGTAAAATTTCGCGTGAATCCGATAGAACCGCTCCAGGCGGGAAACCTTCATCCTACCTCCTTAGTTGATCCCAGCTCACCACCGAGTCAATGGGCCATGTTCACCGTGTCGACCTCGTTGCCGATATAGAGTTCGTAGTACGCGGTTGAGACATTCGCTCGGAATGGATAATTTCCCCACCGGTCGGGCTTCAGTCCTTTGACCCAGGGCTTGCGCAGTTCGTAGACCCGGGTGTGCCAGAGGAAGGCGGCGCCCACATCAGCGGCCAGGATCCGCTCGGCCTCGTCATACAACCGGGGGCGCTTCTGGGGGTCGAGTTCCCCGGCAGCTTGATCGATCAGGGCGTCGAAGGCCGGGCTCGTCCAGTCGTGGCGGCCATACCCCCGTGGTTGCGAGTGCCAGGGAATGCCCAACAGACTCTGCGGATCGGGAAAATCGTACCCGAACCCGCCGATGGCGAGCGGAATCTCCCAGTTGTACATGCGCTGCAGGTACGTTTTCCCCTGTTCGTTCCGGATGGTGATCTGGATGCCTAAGACCTCCCGGAGCCGTTGCTGAAGAAACTGGGCGACCTGTCCGACCGGGGATGTCGGCGCGGCGTCCGACAGCCACAGCTCCGTCGCCGGGAATCCCTTCCCGCCCGGGTAGCCGGCCTCGGTAAAGAGGCGCTTCGCCAGGGCCGGGTCGTAACGCTGGATGGACTGATATGTGCCCCCTACGTAGCCGGGGAAATGGGGGGGCAGCATCGTGTAGGCCGGAATGCCGGTGTCCCGCAGGATGACACGGGCGATGGTGTCCTTATCGATCGCGTGGACGATCGCCCGCCGGACCTTCAGGTCATTGAACGGCGGCCGCCTGGTCTGGAAGAACAGATACTGCGTGGCGAACCCGTCATACGTCCAGAGTTCTTTGTTTAGACACGGGTCCTGCATGATGCGTTCCAGGTCGACTGGACTCGTGACGGTGATGAGATCGGCTTCGTTGTTCTCGTAGGGCAGGAGACCGACTCCACCGGCGGCGCTCACCGCGCCCACGAACCCCGTAAACATCCGCACGACCTTCCGGAGACGGGCCGGGTTGGGGCCGTGATAATAGGGATTCAGCCCGAACGTCATCTGCTTCCCCGTCGTCCATTCCTCCAGTTGAAACGCGGAATTGCTGACGCACTTGCCCGCTTCGGTCCATCTGGGGCCGTACTTCTCGACCTGCCAGCGCGGGACGGGGGACGAGGTCGGGTACTGCGTGAGGTACGGCAAATAGGCGCAGGATTTCTCCGTCTCGATCACGAACGTCAGGTCATCGACGGCCCTGACCCCGACGGAGGTGGGAGAGGCGTTCTTCCGCTGGTTATACGCCTTCGCGCCCTTGATATCGTAGTAGAAGAACGCATACACGTTGCCGCCGTTGGGGTCGAGGAGGCGTTTATAGGTATACTCGAAGTCATGGGCGGTGACGGGGGCGCCGTCGCTCCATCGGCCCCCTGGGCGGAGATGGAACGTCCAGGTCTTGCCGTCGGGAGAGGTTTCCCAGCGCTCAGCCGCGCCGGGCACGAGTTCGAGGTTGTGGTCGAGCATACACAGCCGCTCGAACACGAACTCACTGCCGAGCGACTGGTAGGCAGTCATGCTAAAATCCAGGCCAACCGGCTCGAACGCTAAGTACCGGTATACCTGCCGGTCGGGCGGCGCCGCATCCGGTGGCAGCGGCTTGGCGACGCGATCGGGCGCAGGCGGAGTCGCTCCACCGGACGAGCGCCGGTCGCCGCACCCGATGAGAAGGATCAGACTCAGGGCGGTTGAGAGCAGCCATCCTCGTTGAGCCCTGGAGAGCGCCATAGCACGGTCACTCCGTTCTTACAACATCCCTCGCACCGCTCCGCCATCGATCTGGATGGTCGTGCCCGTGATGTGACTTGCTCGGTCCGAGACGAGGAACGCGACGAGGTTCGCCAGCTCGTCCGGCTCTCCCATCCGGCCGGTCGGGATGTCGTGCACCCACTCCGCCAGGACATCGTCCAGCGGCTTTCCGGTTTTCTCTGCCTGATTCGCAAGCAGACGTTCCGACCGCTGCGTCCGGAACGGGCCGGGACAGACGGTGTTGATCAGGATATTCTCCTTCGCCAATGCCCGTGAGATCGTCTTCACCAGACTGACCACGCCGACCCGGAAGACGTTCGAGAGGATGAGCGTCTCCCACGGTTCTTTGACTGTCGTCGACTCGATGTTGACGATCCGCCCCCACCCCTGCTTCCGCATGTGTGGGATGACTTCCCGGTACATCCGGACGGCGGACAGTAAGATCAGGTCGAACCCCTGCTGCCAGGTCTCGTCCGGGAGGTCGAAGAACTGGCCGGGCGGCGGCCCGCCGGTGTTGTGGACGAGGATGTCGATCCGGCCAAACCGGTCGACGGTGGCCGTCACCGTCCGCCTGATGTCGTCGAGGCGGCTCCAGTCAGACGGCACGGCGAGCACTTCAGCGCCCGACGTGTGCCGGATCTCCTCAGCCGTTCGGTGCAACTCCTCCTCGCCACGGGCGCAGACGACGACGTGCGCCCCCTCAGCCGCCAGTCGGAGGGCACAGGCCTTCCCCAGCCCTTTGCTCGACCCGCCGATGATGGCCACCCGTCCCGCAATGTCCAGGTCCATACAACCTCCTCCTACACCGCCGTCCGCCATGCCTCGTACCGACGGTCGATCCCGCGGACGAGGTCGTGGTACATCCGGCGGAGCTGTTGCGTGATCGGACCGATGCCGCCGTTCCCGATCGTGTATCCGTCGACCGAGCTGATCGGGGCGACCTCCAGCCCCGTCCCGCAGAGGAAAGCCTCATCCGCAGAGTACAGCTCTGTTCGATCCATCTCCCGTCGCACCGCTTCAACCCCCAGCACCTCACGACAGACCTGAATCAGCGTCTCATGGGTGACACTCTCCAGCACATCGTCCGTCACCGTCGGGGCGAGGACGACCCCATCCCGAACGAGCATCAGGGCGGAGCCCGTTCCATCGGACACTTTCCCGTGCGAGTTGATCATGATCGCCCAGTCGTACCCGTTGAAGGATGCCTCGGTCGAGGCCAAGGCGCTGTTCCGGTAGTTCGCCAGACACTTGACACGCGCCGGCAGGATATTGTCGACGATCCGCGTCCAGGAACTGACGCAGCACTTCAGGCCGGTCGGCCGGTCAAGCTGGGAGGGGCGCGGCCAGGTGTTGATGAGCACGTGCACAGGGCCGGAGGTGGTGGCCGCCTGAAAAGCCGCCGGGTCGAAGTAGGCAAGCGGCCGGATGTAGATGTCCTCCCGGTAGCCGAGCGCTCCGCAGAGAGCGACCGCCCCCTGGGCGATTTGCTCCTTCGAGAGCGTCGTGCGCATCCGCGTCAGCTTGATCGAATTGAGCAACCGTTTGAGATGGGCGTCCAGGCGGAAGATGTACAGCCGTTCCTGGGCAGGGTTCCAGTAGGCCCGGATTCCTTCGAAGACCGCATGGATGAATAAAGGGGCGTCGGTGACGTGCACCATCGTGCGTTCCCACGGCACGATCTCCCCGTCGAGCCAGACGTGAGCGGGATGAGCGGGTTCAGGCATGAGAGACCTCCATAGTTCTCGGGGTTCGGGATTAGGGATTCGGGGTTCGGGAAAGAACAGAAAGCCGAGAGTAGCTCTCTCTTTTTTGTTTCCCGAATCCCGTACCCCGTACCCCGAATCCCGGCTTTTAATACCCGCGCTCGAGAAAGAAGGGGCGCATGATGTCACTGTATTCTCTGCCGCCGAGCCGGTAGAACCCCATCCAGAAGTAGGGCACGGCGCCGCGGCGGCACATCTCATCCACGAACTGGGCGGTCAGCATGTACATGATGAGGTTGTTGAGGATGCCGGTCGCCGGACAGACCGGTTCAGGACGGCCGGGGATGGGGATGACGCCCGCCGGTTCCTGGCACCGGTCATCGACGTAGACGTCGCACCGGTCGCGCAGCCCGTCATTGCTGGACGGGCCGATCCCGACGAGATAGTTCCCGTTCGCGCGGGCCTCGTCCGCCCAGGCCAGTTCCTGCGGGTCGTTGGGACTGACCGCCGCGATCAGGAAGACATCCCTGTCGCCCCCCTCACTGGCCGGCCGCGGGTCGAAGGCGTTGGTCAGCATCAGCCCCTGCGCCACGCCCTGCGACTCGGACTGCACCCCCATGTTGCGGCTGCGGACGTAATAGTGGCCGCCTCCGATAATCCGCCTGGCGATCGTCACGGCGGCCGCGTTCAGGCGATCCAGATCATGCGCGTACACGTCGGCGATCCGCTCTAAGAGGAGGTCGACATACTGACGTCCCACCCTGCCGTTCGGGGCGTGGCCGGTCGCTATGGCATGCGCGACCTCGGCGGTGATCATCCAGTGAATCGTGCAGGTGACGTTCGACGACCCCGGACAGATGGGCATCTCAGGGATCTCAGGGGCATGGACGAGTCCTTGAGACCAGGGAATGTGCGAGTCGATCACGCGGGAGGCGACGTCTTCCGGCATCCAGTCGTGCGGGTTGGGCGGGAGTTTTCCCGGCGGGGTGTGCCGGTTGCTGTAGTAGTAGGTGGTCACCACGACGACGTAGACCCCACGGTCACGCGCCGCGCGTACCGGCTCCCCGACGTAATTCGTGAGCAGGACATCCCCGGCCTGCATGGCGGCGAAGGATTCGGGCGGGCACTGATTGGGCGCGATAAACGTGAACAACGCCGGGTTGCCCTCACGCTCGTTGACGAGCTCATACTTCGGCATGTGACCGGCCGTGATGTTGGCATAGACGGTGCGGCCGGCCCGGAGCGCATCGGCGGCGATGGCGGAGACGCCGGCGATCGACTTCGCCTCCCCGCGCACATCCTGGAGGAGCTTGACAGCGTTCTGATAATACGCTTCCCCGAACGGAATCGTGTGACCCCAGGTATGTTCCGGGTTGGACAGCATGGTGCAGTCCTTGTGTGCTCAGAGCGCCCGGTTGGGAACGGGTGTAAAAAAGTCTAACCAGGACACGCAGGACCTATTAGATTCTCTGTCGAGAAGAATGGGAGATAATATAGCAGGTTCGTGACCTTTTCGGTAGTCAAAATTTGATACGGGGTCGCGCCCGTGAGAAAGGAGACCATCCATGATCCGCCGTGCGTTTACGATGCGACTCAAGCCCGGTGCCCTCACTGAGTATAAGCGTCACCACGACCACATCTGGCCAGAGCTCGTCGCGGAGGTCGAGCGGAGCGGGATCGCCACGATCACCACGTTTGAGAGCGATCCGCTGTTGTTCCTGTTCTCCGAGATCACGGACGAGGCGGCATGGGACAGGCTCTGGAATACGGAGATTCACCGGAAATGGGCACAGGTGATGGAGCCGTACATGCAGTTCCGGGCGGACGGCATCGTGGACTTCGGGGAACTGCGTGAAATCTTCCATGTGGAGACACCAGCCGGGCAACGTGCAGGCGGCGCCCAGGCGGGATGACCTCCGAGACGCTGGAAAGGGAACGCCATGAACGTCGATTTAACGGGTCGCCTCGCGGTGGTCACGGGCGCGGGGCGCGGCCTCGGCCGGCAGGTGGCCGTCGGCCTGGCGACGCACGGCGCGAAGGTCGCGCTCGTCGCCCGGAGCGCGGAACAACTGGCCGAGACCGCGCGGATGATCGCGCAACACGGCGGCATCGCGCAGGCCATCCCGGCGGATGTGAGCACCCTCGACGGCGTGGCAGCCGTGACGCAGGCGGTCGAGGAACGGCTCGGGACGGTCTCCATCCTGGTGAACGCCGCCGGGGTGTTCGGCCCGATTCGATTGATCAAGGACAGCGACCCTCGGCGATGGATCGAGACGTTGTTGATTAACGCCGCCGGCCCCTATCTCCTCTGTCGGGCGTTTGTGGGCGGCATGATCCAGAGCCAGTGGGGCCGGATCGTGAACGTGACCTCTGCCGCCGCCCTGCATCCGCCCGGTCGCCTGAACAGCGCGTATGCCACGAGCAAGGTCGCGCTCAACCAGTTCACGCGTCATCTGGCGGCCGAATTGGACGGGACGGGGGTCACGGCGAACGTGATTCATCCGGGGGATGTGAAGACGGACATGTGGGCGTACATCCGCGACGAGGCGGAGCGAATGGGGCCGGAGGCGGAGGCGTACCGGGCATGGGTGCGCTGGGTCGACCAGACCGGGGGCGATCCCCCGCAGAAGGCGGTCGACCTTGTCCTGAGGCTGATGAGTGAGCAGGCGGCCTCCATTACCGGCCAATTCCTGTGGATCGAGGATGGCCTGCAGCCGCCGATTCCGAGCTGGGAAGCGCCCGCAGACCCGCGACCCTGGCAGGAAGGGTGACGGCCAAATTTTTTGGAAAAAATCCTTGACAACTAAACACCAGTTTAGTATATTCTACTCAACACACAGCGATCTTCACTCATAATTTTTTCATTCTGAGGGGAGGGGCGGGTATGACGACGGCACAGGAGATCATCGCGACGGTGTCAACCGGGGATGTCACCAGCGTGAACACGTTGCTCGAGCGCGCGCCATTTCTGATCCACGCCCGAGACGGGGCGGGGCGAACCCCGCTGGCGGTGGCGGCCTGGTGTGGCCATACAGCGGTGGCGGAGCTCCTGCTCGCTCACGGTGCGGACGTGAATGCCCGGGACCGGTACGGGTGGACACCCCTGCGGGAGGCGGACTGCGGGGATCGGGCGGCGGTGGCCGACCTGCTGCGCCAGCATGGAGGGATGATATAAAGGAGGGAGGCACGTCTATGCGGAACAAACCCACCACGGGGGCGGTCACGCTGCTGATCGGCACGCGCAAAGGGGGGTTCATCCTGCGGGGAGACCGCTCACACCGGACCTGGAAAGTCTCCGGACCGATCTTCCTGGGCAACATCGTACACCATCTGGTGCTCGACCCGCGTGATCGACGCACCCTGCTCATGGCGGCTCGCACCGGCCATCTGGGGCCGACGGTCTTCCGGTCGACCGATCGGGGACGAACATGGACAGAGGCGAGCCGTCCGCCCGCCTTTCCCAAGCCTGCGAATGGCCAGCCTGGGCTGATCGTCGATCACGTCTTCTGGCTCACGCCGGGACATGCGAGCGAGCCGAACGTCTGGTACGCGGGCGCGTCACCGTCGGGGCTGTTCCGGTCGGAAGACGGCGGCGCGACCTGGGACGGGGTGGCCGGGTTTAACGAGCATCCGATGCGGGCTGCCTGGGTGGGGGACTACCCTCCACCAGACGGCGCAAAGCTCCATTCCATCCTCATCGACCCCCGCGACCCGAATCACCTGTACATCGGCCTCTCCGGCGGAGGGTTCTTCGAGAGCACGAACAAAGGGACGGACTGGACCCCGCTGAACACCGGATGCTTAGCGGACTTCATCCCGACGCCCGACCCGGAATACGGCCACGACCCGCATTGCGTGCGGCTCCATCCGCTCATGCCCGACCGCCTCTACCAGCAGAACCACTGCGGGATTTACCGGATCGACCGTCCGGAGGGCCGTTGGGTGCGGATCGGCAGCACGATGCCCAAGACGATCGGGGATATCGGGTTCCCCATCGTCCTGCATCCGCGCGACCCGGATACGGTGTGGGTGTTCCCGATGGATGCGACCGAAGTCTGGCCGCGCGTTAGTCCAGGGGGCAAGCCGGCGGTGTACGTGACCCGCACCGCGGGGAAGACATGGAAACGCCAGGACAGGGGGCTTCCCCGAAATCAGGCGTGGTTCACCGTCAAACGCCAGGCGATGACGGTCGACGCGCACGAGCCAGTGGGGGTGTACTTCGGGACGACCAGCGGGGAGGTGTGGGGCAGTCGGAATGAGGGGGAAGCGTGGACGTGCCTGGTGAGCCATCTCCCTGAAATCTATGCCATCGAAGCGGCGGAGTGGCCGCGATGACCGTCTACATTCCCTCCCCGTTGCGGTCGTATACCGGACAGCGCAGTGTGGTGGAGGCTGACGGAGCGACGCTGGACGCGGCCTTACGGGAACTCGACCAGTGCTATCCGGGCTTCCGGTTTCGCATCATCAGCGAACAGGACACGATCCGGGAGCATATCAACATATTCGTCAATCGAGCACCCGTGCAGCGCCTGGACGTCGCGCTCCAACCCGGCGATACGATCCACATCATCTGCGCGATCAGCGGGGGGTAGGACGTGTAGGGGCGACCCGGTGGGTCGCCCGAGCAGGGATCATCAGATTGTAACCATTGTGAAACGCCTTTATAACGGCAGTCCGGCCTGCCGCAGCACGTCTGCCTGATCCCAGTAGATCCGCTCGTTGGCGATCTTGCCGTCCCGGAACTCGACGAAGATGACCGCCCGGAACTCAATCCGCTTCCCGGTCGGCGGCACGCCCGGCAGCAGCCAGTTCATCCGCCGGGTGTGCGTCAGCTTGAGCATCGCTTCTTCGACGATGTAATTGTCCGTCACGACCCGGTTGAGGAGTTCATGCGTCCAGTCGGGCGGGATGGACGGGATGAAGTCATCCCGGTAGAACGCCCGCAGACCGTCTTTCCCCTTCCCGCCGATCCCGGTCGGCATGTGCATGACGTAACAATCGTCCACCATCGTGTCCATCGTCGCGTTCGCGTCGTGATCGACGAACTCCCCCTTCAGATGATCTGCCCACAATCGCAGGTTCGCTTCAGCCGGTGTCACGGTTGCCTCCTGGGTGAATAGGCGTTGGTGTGTGTCGTAGGGGCGAAGCATTCGTTCCATCGAATGCTTCGCCCCTACAAAAACGTGCGAACGTGTCAACGCTGTTGTGACCATTCCCGCCACAATTCTTCCCCGCGCCGGACGAACGACCGGAACCGGGGGAGCCAGCCAAGCTCCCGCTCCGAGGCGGCGCTGAGGACGACCTGATCGATGGCCAGCCCGTCCGCAAACCCGCCTAATGTCTGGCGTGCACTGTCCACCGGCCAGGTCTCCACCGCGCTGCTCCGTCCCGCGCTCCGGGCGATCGTCTCCACGATCTCCCGCACGGTCAGCGCCGACCCGTCCGTCCCGTGGAACACGCCCGTCAGCCGCCGCTCGACCGCCCGGCGGTACAGGTCGGCCAAGTCGTCCACGTGCACCATCGCCCAATGGTTCGTGCCATCCCCGACGATGCGAATCGGCTGCCCTTCCGACGCCGCCTTGAAGTAGCCCGCCAGAATCCCCCGTGAGCCGCCGTACACCACACCCGGACGGATGACGACCGTCGCCAAATCGGCGGTTGCCGCCGACAGCATCAGGCGTTCGTGCTCCGGCCGCCAGACGACCGGGGGGATGGGGTTCACGGCCGCGGTCTCATCCATGGTCCGGCCGCCCGTGCTGCCCAGCACCCACACTCCCGACGTGAAGATGATCGTCTTCCGGCCGCCCGCCGTCTGCGCCGCCTTGATGAGGGTCTCGACGGTCGCCCGGTCGGCCGCCACCGTCTCCCCGCTCATGTCGAACGCGGTATGGATCACCGCATCATGCCGTCCAGCGATGTCACGGTACGTCTCCGGCTGCTTGATGTCCCCCACCACGGCCTTCGCCCCCTGCTGTTCGACGAGCCGCGCTTTCGCCTCCGACCGCACCAGCCCGCTCACCTCGTGCCCGGCGCGCACGAGGGCGGTCACGACCGCCGACCCGATATAACCCGTTGCGCCTGTAATGAAGACGTTCATCCCGATACCTCCTGTTCTGCTCGTCACTCGTCACTGTTTTTACCGACCACCGACCACCGTTTTTCCAACCGCTCCACCATCCGCTCAACCTCTCCCTTCACCCGCACGACGGCGCGATGCTTGACCGCCTCATACCCGCGCACCCGCTCCGGCGCGCGGACGACCTCGACCGCATCCGGGTACGTCCCCGGCGTGAGATGCGCGATGACCGTCTGGATGAGGGATTCGTACCAGTCGATGAGCGCCCGCTCCTCCCGCCTGTGCGCCGTCCGTCCGAACAGGTCGAACACGGTCCCCCGGAGGCATTTCAGGCGGCTCAGCCCGACGAGGACCGGCCGGAACCAGGGGCCGAGTTCGACCTTGCGGCCGAGCCCCATCCCCCGGAGGAGCGGCGGATGCAGGTTGTAAGAGAGTGACACCGTCCCGTCGAACGCCGCCCGGATGCGCCGTTCCCCGTCCCCGGTCAGCAGGCGGGCTACCTCGTACTCATCTTTATACGCCATCAGCTTGAAGAGGACGAACGCGACCGACTGCGTCAACCGGAACCTGTGCACTTCCCCTCCGTGGAGCCCATCCGCCTCGTACACGCTTGTCACTGTCTCGACGTACCGGCGAGCGTAGTCGAGTCCCTGGTAGTCGATCACCTCCGCCACCCGGATCGCCCACATCCGCCGGAACTCCTCGCTGTTGACCTGTATCCGGTCGAGCGCCTGCCGGTAGAAGGCGCTCGACTGCGCCCCTCTTCGCCCGCGGCCGAGCCGGTCGAGACGTTCCTGGATGACCGCATCGACGGACGGCGGCGGTGGGGCGACGAGTGTCGCCACGCGCTCCGGGTCGAGCACCGCCATCCGGCCCCACCGGAACGCCTGCAGGTTGGCGTCGACCGCCTGACCGTTCAGCCGGATCGCCCGCTCGATGTTCGCCGCCTCTAAGGGAATGCGCCCCGCCTGGTACGCGACGCCCAGCAGGAACACGTTCGCCAAGATGTGATCCCCGAACAGGGCGAGCGTCATCCCCTGCGCATCGAGGAACAGGTTCTCATGCGACCGGGTGTACTGGTTGATCGTCTGTTCCAGGTCTTCGACATCAGGGAACGACAGCGCCGGGTTGTAGACCATCTCGGCCGTCGGGATGGCCGACCGGCTGACGACGGCGACCGTGCGCTCCGGGCTGGCGACGACGAGGTTGGAGGGGTTGACCCCGCCGATGAGGTCAGTCGCAAGGTAGAGATCACACCCGCCCGCCGGGATGTGGCTGGACAGCGGCGGCGCGGCGTCCCCGATGATGACGGGCGACTCCACCGGCCCCCCTTTCTGCGCCAGGCCCGTCCGGTTCAGTTCCGCCACGTGCTTCCCTTCGAACATCCCGGCAAACCCGAGCAGATGGGAGACGGTGACGACCCCCGTCCCGCCGATGCCGATGATGTACATGCTGTACGGCTCGTCGATCTTCACTCTCTGCGCCGGTTCGGTCAGGTCGGTCTCGTGCAGGATGGGGGTCGCGGGCCGGCGGAGGCGCGCGCCGTTCACGGGCCGGACGGTCACGAACGACGGACAGTCGCCCTTCAGGCACGACTCATCCCGGTTGCACGCCGACTGGAGGATCGTCGTCTTCCGGCCGAATTCGGTCTCGACGGGGTACAGCGCGAGACACATCGACTGCTGGCCGCAATCCCCACAGCCTTCGCACACCTCCTCGTGGATGAACAGGTACCGCTCCGGCACGATGCCCTGCCGCTTCCGCCGCCGGCGGGTCTCTGTCGCGCATTCCTGGTCGAAGATCAGGATGTTGACGCCCGGCCGCGCCGCCAATGCCTGCTGGACGCGGTCGAGGTCGTTCCGGCCGCAGACCTCCAGCCGCTGGTGCTTGCCGAGCGCCGCACGGGCGCGGTCTACGCGAATCTGACCGGGATATTTCGCCACGACCGCCACCTCCTGGACGCCCAGGCCGAGGAGGACGACGACGAACTCATCCAGACTGGGCTGGCCGGTGATGTCCTGTCCGCCCGTCATGGCGACGACATGGTTCCAGAGGATCTTGTACGTGATGTTCGCCCGGTGCGAGATCGAGCTGAAGATCGTCATCAGGCCGCTGTGCAGGATCGTCCCGTCCCCGACGTTCTGGAACAGGGGCTCGTTCCCGTTGAACGGGAACATCCCGTTGAACAGCGCCCCGCCCATGCCCATCGTCGGGATGTACCGGACGCCGCGGCCGTCCGCGCTGATGTACGCGTCCAGGGACGAGCAGCCGATCTCCCCGCCCGCGACCTGGCCGGACGGGGCGCGCGCGGAGATGCTGTGGGGACAGCCCGGACAGTAATGCGCGGCGCGGCGAGGGAATGGGGCAATCTGACGGCCGGCGACCTCCCGGAGTTCCCGGAGACGCTGCGGAATCCGGCTCTCCGGGACGTGCTCTAACAGGACCGGCCCCAGCCGCTCGGCGAGCAGGTCGGGACTCAGTTCCCCGTGGGCCGGGATGAGCCGCTGTCCACCCGGTCCCAACTTGCCGTAGACGTGCCGGACGGGGCTGCCGAACAACGCATGCGCGACCGGTTCCTCCACGAACGGGCCTTTCTCCTCGACGACGATCACCGTCTCCAGCCCGTCCGCGAACTGACGGACGGTCTCCGGGTCGAGCGGGTAGATCAGCCCGACCTTCAGGACGCGCACCCGTTCCTCCAGGCCGATCTCGTCGAGCGCCTGCATCAGGTCGGCGTAACTCTTTCCGGTGGCGATCAGACCGACCGGCCCGGACGCGTCCGGGTTGATGATCCGGTCGATCCGGTTCAGCCGTGCATACGCCCGCGCCAGGTCGAGCCGGACATCCGCCACGTCCTGCTCGAACGGGATGCTCGCCGTGGCGATAACGACCGGCCGGAACTGCTTCCGGTACAGCCGGCCGTTGACCTGCACGTCGGGGAGGATGATGCCCGGTTCATCCGGGTCGACGGCGACCGTGCTCGCTCCGTCGCAGAGGGGGGTGACCAGCTTGAGAGCGGTGATCAGGCCGGAATACCGGCTCAAGGCGAGGGCATGATGGGCGAAGGAGAGGATCTCTGCGACGGACGCCGGGTAGAAGATGGCCGCTTTCACGTCCCGGAGCACCTGCTCGCTCGCCCCCGGATAGCCGGAGCTCTTCGCCCCGTGATCGTCGCCCGAGAACAGCACCACCCCGCTGTGTTCCCCGGTCCCGGAGAGGTTGGCCAGACTCAGTTCGTCGGGCGCCCACTTCGTCCCGTGGGCTTTGCCGTACCAGAACCCGTCCACATCCCCGATGAACTGGCTCCCGTGCACCGCGGCGGCCGCGATCTTCTCGTTGAC
The DNA here is from genome assembly GCA_016209865.1 of Candidatus Latescibacterota bacterium. Classification (GTDB taxonomy): domain Bacteria; phylum JAAXHH01; class JAAXHH01; order JAAXHH01; family JACQVL01; genus JACQVL01. The sequence goes on from JACQVL010000212.1 coordinate 17,771, forward strand.
CGCAGGCTGATGGACGCACAGGCTCTCCGCGTTGAGCAGAGGCAGATGCCGCCGGATCTCCAGGTCGAGGCCGCCGAGCGGCGAGCCTTCGTACCCGGCGATGAACGTCCGCCGGACAAGGCCGCCAGACCGCCGATCCCGCCGCTGCTTCTCGATCAGAAACCGGACGAGCGCCTGCACGCCCGTCAGGAAGACCGTCCCGCGTTCCCGGAGATACCGGTCGTTGAGGCTATCAGTTGAGGAAACCATATCAGGCATGCTGTTCATCCTGATGAAAGAACGCAAGAGAACGGAAAGGAGAACGGTCTTTCCCCTCTGCTCCTCTGCCCCTCTGCGATGTTTTCTCTAAGTATACCCCGCCAGCCATCCTCTGTCAACCGCCATTGAGACATCGAGACGCTTGACAGAAGAGAATATCCCTACTATTATTGAACTAACGCTGTCAGCGAACGACAGGGACGACTGAACCCCGCCCGTGACAGGGCTTGTCGGGAGTGTCATCGACTGACACGTTGTCGCGTCATGATCATAACTTGCTCAATTTCATTGTCTTATAACGATTTTCCTGTGTGATCTGTGGCGGGGACAGCGTCGATTCCGGGGTTGACTCGTGTCTTCTTACTGCCTGTTCTCTTCTCAAGCAAGATTTTCTATTATCTTGTCATACAATAGGTTATAAATTTTTTTCATGGCTGAACCTTCAGTTGGCACGCGGTTTGCATATAGGGATGAAGCGTTAGCGTTGAGTCCAACGGCCACGGCCAGTGGCACGGGGTTCCCGAGCCGGGCGAGCGCCCGGCCATCTCACTTCACCCAAGGAGGTTCGTCCCATGTTTC
>JACQVL010000216.1 GCA_016209865.1 Candidatus Latescibacterota bacterium
ACCGGTTCCTGCCGGATAAGGCCATCGACCTGATCGATGAGGCGGCGGCCAACCTCCGGATCGAGATCGACAGCATGCCCGCCGAGTTAGACGCGCTCGAAAAACAGATTCGGCAACTGGAGATCGAGCGGGAGGCGGTCAAGCGCGAAAAAGACGCGGCGGAGCGGCTGAAGCCGATCTCGAAGGAATTGGCCGAACTGGAGGAGCAGCGGACCGTCCTCCGGGCGCACTGGCTCAAAGAGAAGGAGATCGTGAAGGCGATCCACGAGATCAAGGGGAAGATCGAGCAACTCAAGGTTGAGGCGGAGCAGGCCCAGCGGACGGCGAATTACGAGCGGGCGGCCCGCATCCAGTACGGGGAACTGGTCGACCTCAACCGGCAGGTTGAGGAGCAGAACCGACTGCTGGCCGACGTGCAGAAAGACCAGAAGATGCTGAAGGAGGAAGTGGATTCGGAGGACATCGCCGAGGTGGTGTCGAAGTGGACGGGGATTCCAGTGACCCGGCTGGTCGAAGGGGAAGTCGAGAAGCTCATCCGCATGGAAGAGCGGCTCCATCTACGGGTCGTCGGCCAGGATGAGGCCCTCCGCGCCGTCGCCCACGCGGTGCGGCGGAACCGCGCGGGACTGGGCGACCTCCACCGGCCGATCGGGTCGTTCCTGTTCTTGGGCCCGACCGGGGTCGGGAAGACGGAGCTCGCCCGCGCCTTAGCCGAATTCCTGTTCGACGACGAGAACGCGATGGTCCGGATCGACATGTCCGAGTATATGGAGCGGCACACCGTCGCCCGGCTGATCGGCGCCCCGCCCGGCTACGTCGGGTACGAGGAGGGCGGACAGCTCACCGAGGCGGTCCGCCGGCGTCCGTACCAGATCGTCCTGTTCGATGAGGTGGAGAAAGCGCACGGCGACGTGTTCAACGTCCTGCTCCAGCTCCTCGACGACGGAAGGCTGACCGACGGCCACGGCCGGACGGTCGACTTCAAGAACACGGTCGTCATCATGACGTCGAACGTGGGGACGCATCTCATCAGCGCGTACGAGACCTCTGATTATGAAGAACTGCGTTCACGTGTGATGGTGGCCGTCCGGGAGCAGTTCCGGCCGGAGTTCATCAACCGGATCGATGAGATCATCATCTTCCATCCGCTCACCCGCGAGCACATCCGGGAGATCGTCGGCATCCAGCTCAAGCGTCTGCACGAGCGTCTGCTGGAGCGGGCGAACATCAGCCTGGAGGCCACATTCCACGCGCAGGACTTCTTAGCCGAGGAGGGGTACGACCCGGTCTACGGGGCCCGGCCGCTCAAGCGGGTTATTCAGCGTTTCATCGAGAACCCGTTAGCGGTCGAGATTCTGGAGCGCCGGTTCCAGGAAGGGGACACGGTCGTGGTTGACTGTGTCGCCGGGCAGCTCATCTTCTCGAAGAAGGAGGAAGCGGTCGCGGCGGCGTGAGGGCAAGATTGCGATTGACAACCCCAGCCACGGGCGCTATTATGCACTCGTGGCTGCGTTGTTTTGAAGCGGGCGGACTGCCAGGAGGTTCCCATCAATGGCAACCCCTCAAATCGATTCCTCGCACGAAACGAATATACACGACGAACCTCCGGAACGCCCCATCGTGCCGTTCTCTGAAGAAACCCCCGATCTCCTCCGGGGTCTCCTCGAATCCAAAGAACCGCCCATCCCCACGTTCAGCGAAGCGCTCGACGACAACCTGAACGGCGGCCTCCGTCGCAAAGCGTTGATCGGGATCGCTGGACTGCCGGGGAACGGAAAAACCACGTTCGCCTGGCAACTCGCCCAGCACATCGCCGAACACGGCAAGACAGTGGCCGCCCACCAGGTGCCCGTCCCCTGTCTGTACGTGTCCCTGGAACTGTCCAAGCCCACGCTCTATCACAAGGCGCTAAGCCGGATCGGCCGGATCGACGGCGGGGTTCTCTCCAGCCGCAGGTGGGTGACCGAGCCGGATGTCGAAGAAAAAGACCGCATCCTCAAAGACATCGTCAAAGCCAACACCCGGTTCAACCGCATCGCCCGCCACCTCGGCGTGCTCGACATGACCCAGGCCGTCCCGGGCCGGATGACGATCGAGCAGCTCCGCGAGAACGCCTCGACGTTTCTCGAATCCTACCGGGCCCACCTGGAACTGGAACTGATGCGCGGAGCCCCCGACCCGGGGGAACGGGAACGCCTGTCGTACGCCCTGGAACAAGACCCGCACCTCGTCATCTTCGTCGATCATCTCCAGTTGCTCAGCGCCCAACCCGACGCGTCGCGCGACGGCGCCCTCCCGCATGATGCGATCATCTCCTACCATCTCAAACATCTGGCTGTTTCCATAGACTGCACCGTCGTGGCGCTGAGCCAGATGACTACGGCCGAGGCCGACCCGGTCGTCCAGGGCGCGGACATGACCGCCGTCCTGCGGACCGGGTATAAACTTATCGACGAGAAGATCAAGGACCTGGCGAAAGAGACGAAGGAGATGGCGAGCGAGGACGCCGCGCCGCAAGAACGGGAGGAAATAGAGAAGGAACGCACGGAGCACGAAAAGGTGCGGAGCCAGAAACCACTCCAGACCGAGGGCAGTCCGATTTACGCCATCCTGGACATCGAGAAAAACCGGGACGGCAAGACCCGGCACGCCCTGTTCGTCTGGCGCCGGGCGTTCCACGAGTTCGAGGAAGTCAAAGAAGAGACGGAGGACGTGGATTTCCCCCGCTCCTTGATGCGCTTCCTGACGCGGGAAGGGTAGGACTGAATTTTGGATTTTAGATTTTAGATTTTGGATTGGTGAGTTGCTTGTCTTTGTCGGGTGCCCCCTTACCAAGAAGGAATCCCCGCGGGGTCTCCATGACAGTCCAGCCATCATTCATGCAAAGCATTACCCCCTTAATCCAAAATCTAAAATCCAAAATCGCTCCCCCTCATCCCCCCCCATCCACCGTCCGCCCCTCCTCGTACGATCCCAGCAACTTGAAGTACGTGGCGATCTCCTGCAGGTGGGTGAGCGCCCGGCTGGACGGGAGGCTGTCCGCGCTGCCCCGGAAATCGAGGTAGAACAGGTAATCCCACGGCGTGCCGATCAGCGGGCGGGATTCGATCTTGCAGATGTCGATGTCCCGGAGCGCGAACACGCTCATCGCCTTGAACAGGCTGCCCGGTACATTCGCAACAGAAAAGACAATCGAGGTCTTCACGCGCTCCCCTTTGGGAGAGATCGCTTGCGGAGCCAGGACGAGGAACCGGGTGAAGTTCTGCGGACTGTCCTCGATGCTCCGGGCCAGGATGTCGAGGTCGTAGTGGACGGCCGCCTGGGCGCTGGCGATCGCGGCCACATCGCCAGACCCGCGCTCTTTGAGGAGCTTCGCCGCGCCGGCCGTGTCGTACACCGACACCGGCTCCATCCCCGGATGGACGCGGAAGAACTCCCGGCACTGATCCAGCGCCTGAGGGTGCGAGTGCACCTGTCGGATGTCCTCCAGCTTGACTCCTTTGTTGACGAGCAGGTTGTGGACGATCCTGAGCTTGAGCTCCCCGACGATCGACAGGGTGTGCTGGAGCATCAGGTCGTAATTGCGATGGATACTGCCCGCTAAGGAATTCTCGATCGGCAGGATGCCGTACTCACTGTGGCCGCGCTCGACCGCGTCGAACACCGCCTCGAACGACGGCTGGGGGACGACTTCCGCCTCGTCCCCGAAGAACTCTAACGCCGCGATCTCGCTGTTCGCCCCCCGCTCCCCCTGAAAACTCACCGTCTTCGTGCTCACCGTCCGTCCCCTTTCTCCAAATACTGCCGTCCGCACCGTCTTCGCGCGGAGGAGCGCGGATTCCAGCGCCTGTTCATCCCCATCCTGAAGCCACCGCGCTGTCTGATCGAGCTCGGATTGCATCCGCTGGATCACGTCGAGGATGGGTTCCCGGTTCGTCAGGCAGATGTCGACCATCACCCGGACGTTGCTCGACGCGACTCGACTCGTATCCCGGAACCCGCCCGCGGCGAACTCCCAGAGCCGGTGATCCTGATGCGCCGCCGCGTCCGCCGTCCGGACGAGCGCGGAGGAGACGAGGTAGGGCAGATGGCTGGTCACGGCGACGATCCGGTCGTGCCGGTCCGGGGGCAGGATGACCGGAGTCGCCCCGATCTGCCGGACCAACTGGCTCAGCAGGCGCAGCGCCTCCTCGTCCGGCGGCACGGTTGGGACGAGGGCGAACGTCGCGCCCGCGAACAGCCGGGCGTCCGCCGCGTCGATCCCCGACCGCTCGCTCCCCGCCATCGGATGGCCGCCGACGTACCGCACCTTTTCCGACAACGCGGCAACTGCCCGGCTGACCTCCCCCTTCGTGCTCCCTAAATCAAACAAGATTGCCTGTTCCGGCATGGCGCGCGTCACCGCCGCTAAGTCGCGGATGATCGTCCGGACGGGCGTCGCCAGGACGACCAGGTCCGCCTGGCGTACCGTGTCGGCCAGGTCGAGGCTCCCCCGGTCGATCGCCCCGCGCTCCGCCGCCCGGTCGATCAACTCCTGGGTCAGATCTACGCCCACCACCTGACGGACCGCCCGCGCCTGCCGGACGGCAAGCCCGAACGACCCGCCCAGCAGGCCAAGCCCGATGATGGCAACGCAGGTATCAGAGAGATTAGATTTTGGATTTTGGATTTTGGATTTTGGATTGTTAAACCAGAGCACAAAACGAATACTCCTTAGCTTGCTCTATCCGAATGGATTCCCGATTGCTTGGGAATGACAATGTGGACACGGCGCATAACATGAGTTACTAATCCAAAATCCAAAATCGCAAATCCAAAATTCACTCACGCCGTCCGTCCGATCGCCTGAGCGACCGCCCGGAGTTGGGGCATCAATTCGGCGAACACCTCCGGCCGGATCGACTGCTCGCCGTCGGACAGCGCCTTCTCCGGGTTGGGATGGACTTCGATGATCAGCCCGTCCGCCCCGGCCGCGACCGCCGCGCAGGAGACGGCGCTGACGTACTCGGCATGGCCGGTCGCCTGACTGGGGTCGATGAAGACGGGAAGATGGCTGTACCGCTTGAGCACCGGGACGGCGGAGATGTCCAGGGTGTTCCGGGTCCACGTCTCGAACGTCCGGATGCCGCGCTCGCAGAGGATCACCTGATGGTTCCCCCCGGCGAGGACGTACTCCGCCGCTAAGAGCATTTCCTCGATCGTCGCGGACAGGCCGCGTTTGAGCATCACCGGCCGGTGGCTCTTCCCCACCACCATCAGGAGCGGGTAGTTCTGCATGTTGCGCGCGCCGATCTGCAGGATGTCCGCGTACTCGGCCACGACTGGCACCATCTCCGGCGACATCACCTCGGTGATGACGGGCAGACCGGTCTCTTTTTTGACTTCAGCCATGATCTTGAGACCTTCGATCCCCAGGCCCTGGAAGCTGTACGGGGAGGTGCGCGGCTTGAACGCGCCCCCCCGGAGGATCTTCGCGCCAGCTTTCTGGACGGCGTGCGCCGTCTCCATGAGCTGCTTCTTCGACTCGACCGAGCACGGGCCGGCGAACACGACGACCTCATGCCCGCCGATCTCCACCCCATCGACTTGAATGATCGAATCGGACGGCTGCACCTCGCGGCTGACCAGCTTGAACGGCCGCTGAATCCGCTGCACCCGGTCGACGCCGGGTATGATCTCTAATTGCTCCGGCTGCAGCCCGCGGGTGTTGCCGATCAGACAGATGATGGTGACCTCTTCGCCTTGAACATCCCGCGGCGTACAGCCGAGGGCCCGGATCGTCTCACGAACGTGTTCCTTCTGTGCTTCGGTGGCCTGAGGGTGCATCACGACGACCATCGTCCATTCCTCCTTGAGCCAGGTCCGGGCGTAGGCTTGCCGCCTCGCCCAGGTACACGTGCTGGATCTCGTGCGGTTTCTTATCGGTGTTCACATGGAACATCACGCGAATACAGCGCGGCAGCCCGTCTTGGACTGCCATCTCTTGCATGCAAAACAACGGAACGGCTGTCCATCCCATCTCCCGCGCGGCGCGGGCCGGGACCTCGGCGTCCAGGTCGGGCGTCGCCGTGAAAAACACGCTGGCCAGGTCGTCCGCGACCAGATGATTCCGTTGCATCATCGCCTGCAGCAACCGCTGCGTCGCCTCCCGGATGGTGTCTTTCGTGTTCGCGGGCACGGTCACCGCCCCACGGATGCCACGGAGCATGAGGCACCTCCGAAGACAAGGACGAAGGACAAAGGACGAAGGACGAAAAAGAACACTCACATGATACAGGCAGTCATTCCCGCGAAACTTGTCCCCGTGAAACTTGTCCTCGCGAAAGCGAGGAACAGGGAGCGGGAATCCATTCTTTTTTTCGTCCTTTGTCCCTATCTCTTCGCTCTTGCTCTTTCGTCCTTCGTCCTTACCACTTCGTCCTTACGTGACCAGCGCGTTCCGTAATTCTCGCAAGAACGACTCCACATCCGTCACCATGCCGAGCGCCTGATGACTGCCCCGGTCGGTCAGCTTCGTCACCGTCGCCGGGTTGATGTCGACGCACACCGTCTTCACGTCCGCCGGCAGGAGGTTGCCCGTCGCGATCGAATGGAGCATCGTGGCGATCATGATCGCCATCCGGACGCCGTCGATATGCGTCCGCATCGTGTCCTGCGCGGCGATCATGTCGGTGATGACCTCCGGGAGCGGGCCGTCGTCCCGGACCGACCCGGCCAGGACGTACGCGACACCCCGGAAGACGCACTCGTACATCACCCCGCTCGTCACCAGACCGCGTTCGACCGCGTGCTTGATCGACCCGCAGCGTCGGATGGTGTTCACCGTCCGCAGGTGATGTTCATGCCCGCCCTCGATGTTGATCCCCTCGCGCAGGGAGACGCCTAAGGAAGTGCCGAACATCGCCGTCTCCAGGTCGTGCACCGCTAACGCGTTCCCGGCGAACAGGACGTCGACGTACCCGGCGGCGATGATCTCTGACAGGTACGGCCCCGCGCCCGTATGAATGATCGCCGGGCCTGCGACGACGAGCACTTTGCCGCCCTGGCGCTTGATCTCGCGAACCTCCTTCGCGACCCCGTCGATCAGCAGCTTCTTCGGCTTCTCCGACGAGACAGTGCTGCTCATGAACTCGAACAACTCGCGCTGGCGGGCACGCTCCAGAGGGACGACCCGGAACCCCTGTTTGCCCACCGCGATCAGGTCGCCCTGCTTCACCCAGTGCATCGGAATGCACCGGGCGGTGTTCGTCGCAGGATCGAGCCGGATGCCGCAGTCCATCTCCGGGTGGTCGACGGGCAGCCACCGGCCGTCATGCCGGATGAACGTCTGCAGGTTGGTCGTCGCGTAGAACTCTTCGGGGAAGACGCCGTCCATATCGGCGGGCACGAACGCCGCCGGCGGGTCCTCTAAGACCGCCGCCCCGAACCCACGGAGCTGGTCGAGGATGCCATCAAGCCGGGCCTTGTCGGGCGACTCGATCCTGATCCGGGCGTAGCTCGGGTCAGCTTTGTGCCGACCGATCGTGAACTCTTCCACCTCAAAGTTACTCTGGCCGTCCGCCATGATCGCTTCGAACACGCGCGGCAGGATGAGGGAGTCGATGATGTGCCCGCGGAGCTCGATATGGGCGGCGTACGGTTGGTCTGGCATGGCAACTCCGTCGATTTTGGATTTTAGATTTTGGATTTTGGATTAGAGAATGTCATGACTCTCTGCCAGGATGCCCTGTTGTCCCAATCCAAAACCCAAAATCCAAAATCTAAAATGCTTCTCTGAGCGATCCCACAAACTCCCCAACCCGCGTGACCAGCCCGTCCGCGTCCGGGCTGCGCTCCATCACGTCGATGATCGCGCTCCCGACGATCACCCCGTCAGCCAGGCGGGCGGCCGCGGCCGCGTGCTGAGGGGTGGCGATGCCGAACCCGATAGCGAGCGGATGGGTCGTGTGGGCGCGGACCGTCGAGACGAAGTCCTCGACTCCCTCCGCCAGGCGGCTGCGCGCGCCCGTCACCCCGGTGAGCGAGACGCAGTAGACGAACCCGGTCGTGTGCTGATCGATCAGCCGGATGCGCTCCACCGTGCTCGTCGGGGCGACGAGGAAGATCGACGCCATCCCCTGCTCGCGGCAGGCGGCGGTGAGGTCCCCTGCCTCTTCGGGCGGGAGGTCGGGGACGATCACCCCATCGACGCCCGCCCGCGCCGCCTCCCAGCAGAACGCCGGGATGCCATACGCGATGATCGGGTTGTAGTACGTCATCAGGACGATGGGGATACGGGCCTGCTGGCGGATTTCAGCCACTGTCTGAACGATCGCCCGGAGGGTCGTCCCGGCCTGCAGCGCCCGCAGGGACGCCCGCTGGATCGTCGGCCCATCCGCCACCGGGTCGGAGAACGGGACGCCCAATTCGATGATGTCCGCCCCGCGTCCCGCCAGCTCGACGACGAGCCGCTTCGTCATCTCCAGAGTCGGGTCCCCGGCCGTGATGTAGGGAATGAGCGCTTTCCGGCCGTTCTTCAACGCCTCATCGAACGTCTGCGCGATCCGATTCATGATGGGTTATCCCTTTTCCCACTTTTCACTGGACCTTGACAATAAGACGAGCATCACCGATTACTGTTTTTCCTGACCCCTGATCCCTGACCCCTGACCCCTTTTTTCCAGGTACTTCGCCACCGACTGCACGTCCTTATCCCCACGGCCGGACAGGCCGATGATGATGACCTGATCCTTCCGCATCACCGGGGCGAGCTTCATCGCGTGAGCGACCGCATGGGCGCTCTCTAAGGCGGGAATGATCCCCTCTGTCCTGGAGAGCAACTGGAGCGCGTCCAATGCTTCGTCGTCGGTCGCGCTCGTGTACTCCGCCCGGCCGGTCTCTTTCAGGTAACTGTGCTCCGGGCCGACCCCCGGGTAGTCCAGACCGGCGGAGATCGAATGGGCGACCTGTACCTGGCCGTGTTCGTCCTGCAACAGATAGCTCATCGACCCGTGCAGCACCCCCGGCGCGCCTTTTCCGAGCGTCGCCGCGTGCTGGCTGTGCAACCCGAACCCCGCGCCCTCCACCCCGATCATCCGCACACTCGCATCCTCCAGGAACGAATGAAATAGGCCGATCGCATTGCTCCCGCCCCCGACGCAGGCGATCAGCGCCTCCGGCAGCCGGCCTTCCTTCTCCAGAATCTGTGCCCGCGCCTCCCGGCCGATGATCGACTGGAAATCCCGGACGAGCATCGGGAACGGATGCGGGCCGGCGACCGAGCCGATGATGTAGTGGGTGTGCCGGACGTTCGTCGCCCAGTCCCGGAGCGCCTCGTTGAGCGCGTCCTTGAGCGTCCGGCTGCCCGACTCGACACCGATCACCCGCGCGCCCATCAGCCGCATCCGGAAGACGTTGAGCGCCTGCCGCTCCATGTCCTCCGTCCCCATGTACACGTCGCACTCGAAGCCGAACAGCGCGGCCACCGTCGCCGTCGCCACTCCGTGCTGTCCCGCCCCGGTCTCCGCGATCACCCGCGGCTTGCCCATCCGCTTCGTCAGGAGAATCTGGCCGATGGTATTGTTGATCTTGTGCGCCCCGGTATGGTTGAGGTCTTCACGTTTAAGGTAGATTCTCGCGCCGCCCAGCGTGTCAGTCAGCCGCGCCGCATGGTACAACGGGGTCGGCCGGCCGACGTACTCCGTGAGATAGTACCGCAGTTCCTCCTGAAACGCCGGGTCGCGCTGTGCTCGCTCGTACTCGGCCGTCAATTCCTCAAGGGCGGACATCAGCGTTTCCGGGACGTACCGGCCGCCGAAGATGCCGAAATGCCCGGCCGCATCGGGCAAGGTGACGCTGGACACAGGCTGACTCCTTACGGGGTGTCGTTCCCGCGCACGCGGGAATCCATTTTTTTGAGATGATCGATCAACGCCCTCAGTCCCAACAGGTAGCTGTCCGCCCCGAACCCGCAGATTTGGCCGACCGCGACGGGCGCGACGAACGACCGGTGCCGGAATTCCTCACGGGCATGGATGTTCGACAAGTGGACCTCGACCGCCGGCAGGCCGACGGCGGCGATCGCGTCCCGGATGGCGAGGCTCGTGTGCGTGTACGCCGCCGGGTTGATCAAGATGCCGTTCGCCCACTCCCGCGCCCGCTGAACCTCATCGACCAACTCGCCCTCGTGGTTCGACTGGACGCATCGCACCTCAACCCCTTCAGCCGCGGCCAGCGCGCCAAGCCGCTGGTTGATCTCATCGAGAGTCACGTGACCGTACACGCCCGGTTCACGTAGTCCCAACAGGTTGAGGTTCGGCCCGTGCAGGACGAGGATTCTTATCGTATCCATAGGCAGTCCTTTTCTTTCGTTTTTTCCCCTCTGCTCCTCTGCCCCACTGCCCCTCTGCACTCGTTCATCTCACCCGTAAACTATCCCGAATCATCTCCCCCGTCACCCCGTCCACGACCTCGACCGCGCCGATCCGCGTCGGCAGGACAAACCGGAGCCGGCCGCCGACCGTCTTCTTGTCGTGCGTCATCGTCCGGAGCATCCCATCGATATCGAGGGCGAGCGGCGCGATGGGCAGTCCTGCCCGCTCGATCAGCCGGGCGATCCGGTCGACAGACTCGCCATCCAGGAGATTCATCAGCTCCGCGATCCGCGCCGCGCAGACCATCCCGATCGCCACCGCCTCGCCGTGCAGGAGGCCGGTGTAGCTGAGCTGCGCCTCGATCGCATGACCGATCGTGTGGCCGTAATTCAGGATTACCCGGCGGCCCTGCTCCCGCTCGTCCCCGGACACCACCTCCGCCTTGATCTCACACGACCGGGCGACCAGGTGCGCCAGCGCGTCCCCAGACCGGGCGAGGACGGTATCGAGATGCTGTTCGAGGTATTCGAACAACTCCGCGTCCGCGATCACCCCGTGCTTGATGACCTCCGCTAACCCGGCCCGCAGTTCCCGGTCGGGCAGGCTCTGCAGCGTGTCAAGGCTGATCAGCACCAGCCTGGGCTGGTGGAACGCGCCGATCAGGTTCTTCCCGCGCGGATGATCGACCGCCACCTTGCCGCCCACGCTCGCGTCCACCTGCGCCAGCAGAGAGGTCGGGACCTGGACGAACGGTACCCCGCGCATGTAGGTGGCCGCCGCGAAGCCCGTCAGGTCGCCGATCACCCCGCCGCCTACGGCGATGACCGGCGACCGCCGGTCCATCCGATGATCGAGCATCGCGTCGTACAACCGGCTCGCCCAGTCGAGCGACTTGTGCGCTTCCCCGTCCGGTACCTCGGCGACCGCCGGCTCGAACCCGGCGCTCCGCAGCGCCCGCTCGACTGTGTCCCCGTAGCACCGCCCGATGCCGGGGTTCGTCACGATCAGCGCCCGGCTCGTCAGATCGAACGCCCGGAGGAGCAGGCCGAGGTGGGAGAGCACGGACACGCCGATGACGATGTCGTAGCTGTCCGGCCCCAGGTCAACCCGAACCCGCCGGATGGTCGTCCCGTTCACCGACTCCAGCACCCGCCGGGCGACGGCGTACGCATCCAGGTTCGAGGTGTCGATCGTGTCATCCGCCTGCGCGTAAAACGGCGCGCGAAAGGCCAGCAACTCCTTGATCCGCTCGAGCGCATCCGTCCCGGCTAACATCGGGCGCTCGCTCGCGTCCCCGCCCGTCCGGGCGAGGATGACCTCCGGGGCGGCCGTGAGATGGACGACCGGACCGAGCAACTTCAGGATGCGCACGTTCTCCGCGTCCAGGACGACGCCCCCGCCCGTCGCGATGACGTGGTCGGTCGCCCCGGCCAACCCCCGGACGATCTCCTTCTCGATCGCCCGGAAGCCCGGTTCCCCCCGTGTGCGGAAGATCTCAGGAATCGACAGACCCGTCTGCATCTCGATCATCGCGTCCGTATCGACGAACGCCAGGCCGAGCGCCGCCGCCAACGTCTTCCCGACCGCCGTCTTCCCCGTCCCCATGAACCCGACCAGGACGATGTTCCCCACGTGTCCCTCACCTTACCGCTTTCTTTGTTTTTACTGATCACTGACCACTGACCAC
>JACQVL010000213.1 GCA_016209865.1 Candidatus Latescibacterota bacterium
GAAACTCACGTCCACGCCGTGGTCCAGCAGCAGCCCAATGACTTGTGTGGTAAGCTGGACGTTGCCCAGTACCATGACCCGCTCGACACGGGCGATCGGAACGCGCAGCAGCGGTTTCTCGTCCCACGTGACGAGCACCGTCTCGCTCTCTTTTTGCAGCGTCGTCCCCTGCTCGGTGAGGTACACGGTGGGCATGGAGACGCCTTAGCCAACCTAATGGCCGCCTTATCCTGGATCAAAAATCTGTGCCGGACCGTACCCCTGGTGGAGCGTCGGGCTCTGATCGTCTTTCAGGATGATGGGGTCGAACGAGCTGTCTCATCTCTATGTGCTGGGACCGAGAGTGATCGGCCTTCGATTACTGATCGGAGTAGAGCCTGACGTGACGAGGAAATAGAGGGCCAAAGACTTTGGTGCCTGGAGAAGAAACGAACAAAATATATATAGGCAATGCTGGGGTGTCTGTCAAGCCCAAACTGGAGCACTGCCTTCGCCGCCAGGTTTTTTGTTGACGTGACCGGCGATGGGTCGTAGATTACAGTAGACAGAGAGCTGGGGGCGGCACGAAGAAGGAGAGAGATCAGGAGCGGAGCGATGGGACGGATTCTCTCGTCGATCAAGGTCGACAACCTGTTCGATCCATCCAAGAGCATCCGATGTGATGCGCTGGTCGATACGGGCGCGTCCCATCTGGTGTTGCCGAGCGCCTGGAAAGACCGGCTTGGGGATTTGGAGACGATTCAGACCGTCGATCTGGAAACCGCAACTCAGACAACCGTCCAGGGAGCAATCTGCGGCCCGGTACGGATTCAAATCGAAGGATTCCGGCCGATCTACAGTGAAGTGGTATTCGTGGAGATGCATCCAGAAGACGGAGTGTATGAACCCTTGATCGGCTACCTGGTGCTCGAGCAATCCCAGGCTGCTGTCGATATGTTGGGTCATCGGCTGATTCATGTGAAGCACATGGATTTGAAATAGTCGCGCATGTCATTCGCGCTCACACCCGATCAACACGCCGCCCTTCTCGACCTGCACGCGGCTTACCGGTCGAAGCCGCTCGACCGCGGGTTGACGCGTGTGATCCTGGAGCGGTTCGGCCTCGACCTGACGGCGACGTACTTCGACCAGCGGATAGCCAACCCGTTCGTCGTCGCCTCCGGGCAGAAGAGCTTAGCCAACCGTCATCTGGATGAGTGCGCGGCGGCCGGATGGGGCGGGACTGTCCTGAAGACGTTCATCGGAGAAGACCGGGACGGCCACTGTTCGATGATCGAGTGGCGCAACCCGCCGTACACGCCGACGCGGATTCATTTCGAGGAGGGTGACACACAGCAGGAACGCGGGATCGTCATCTGGACCGGCCGGGGGGCGACGCAGGACTGGGCCGAGTATAAGCGATTTGCAGAGCACGGGCTGGAGGTGGCGACACGGACGGGACTCGTCGTCGTGGCGTCGATGAAGGGCAATTTCCCCCGTCCCGGCGAGGCCTGGCTGGAGGACGAGTGGACGTTCACGACACAGCAGTTGCTCGGCCTGGGTTACAGATTGTTCGAGATCGATTTCAGCCCGACGCTGGGCGCGTCCGACCGGGCGGCCGCGCCGGAGACCGTGCTCGACTGGTACCGCCAATCCCCCGGACTGATGCGCCGGGCGGCGCAGGAGGCCGGACGGGAGATCGTCATCTACTCGAAGATCATGAACCTGGAGTTCGGGTTCGAGTTCCAGCAGGCGATGGTGCAGGCCGCGATCGAAGGGGGATGCGACGGGGTGGTGATCGGCAACCGGTTTTTCCGGGCAGACTTGAAGGCGGCGTACGGCGGGCCGCAACTCAAGGAACGGAACCTGCGGCTGATTCGCCAGCTCCGCCAGGATGATGTCCGGCTCCCGGACGGCCGTCCGCTCCCCATCGCAGCCACCGGCGGGGTGTCTACCGGGGCTGATGCCCTCCAGTACCTGCTCTTGGGCGCGGAGTGCGTGGAACTGCTCAGCTTCATCATGCAGGCCGACCTGCTGAAGAAAGAGGACACGACGGGCGTCCTCAACCCGTACGAGAAGGACGTGAAACGGTTCAATGAGTTCGACGCGGTGCTGTACAAGCTGATGTTGCACCCGGACGACGGGCTGATTGCCGGTCTGCTGCACCTGCAGGACGCGTACGGGGTATCGCGGGTGCTGGATGTGCGCACCTTATGCCGGATGTAAGGGCGAAGCATTCGCCGATAGCCGTCAGGATACGCTCGAATCAGGGGCGAATGCTTCGCCCTTACAGGGAATCGTCATGCTGACGTCATCCCAATTACGCCATTACCGCGACCACGGCTACCTCATCATCGAGCGCGCCGTCCCCGACGGGCTGCTGGAGCCGCTGCGGACGGCGGCGGGACGGCTCACTGACAGGACGCGCCGGGGGGAATGGCCGTACAAGCGGGATGCGGGCGACGGGGATATTTGGGGGGTCAGTCATCTGCTCCACCCCGACGTCGGGGAACCGATCTTCGCGGAATACATCGCCTCTCCCGTCGTGCTCGACGTGGTGGCGGACTTACTGAGAGTGAGCGCGGAGGCGCAGACGACCCCATTGCAACTCGAACTCGTCAACATGCTCGTCAACCCGGCGAAGCATGACTACGAAATCGGCTGGCACCGCGACCTCGTCCGCGCCGACCTGCCGCCGGATGAGGAGGTCGCGGAGCTGAGGAAACTCCAGCTCGGGGTGCAGTGGAATACGGCGTTGTACGACGAAGCGTGCCTCCACATCGTCCCGGCCAGCCATCTCCGCCCGAAGACCGAGACGGAGCGGGACGTTGTGTTCAATCATCCGACAGACTCCATGCCTGATCAATTGACGGTCGAGCTGAAGGCTGGCCAGGGAGTCTACTACAACGCGAACCTGCTCCATCGCGGAGTCTACCGGAAGGATCAGCGAAGAGAGACGCTGCACTGCTGCATGGGCACGGTCGAGGGCGCGAAACTCCGCGCGTCGCTGTACGGCTGGCTCGCCTGGATGACCCGGCCGGACGTTCGACAGACGCTGCCGGAACGGCTGCACCCGTTGTACGACAACTTTGTGAAGATGGCCCGGCTTTCGAAGGAACAAAGCGCATGACGACCCGCGAACAACTCGACGCACTCCTGTCCGAACGGATTCTCGTCTTCGACGGGGCGATGGGCACGATGATCCAGCGCTACGGCCTCGGAGAGGCGGAGTTCCGGGGTGACGCGTTCGCGCGCCATCCCCGCGACCTCCAGGGGGACAACGACCTGTTGTCCCTCACTCAGCCGCAGATCGTCGAGGACATCCACCGGCAGTTCCTGGAGGCCGGGGCGGACATCATCGAGACGAACACGTTTACCGCGACCGCCATCTCGCAGGCGGATTACGGGATGGAGGCGTACGTCTATGACATCAACGTCGCGGCGGCCCGCATCGCCCGACGAGCGGTAGCGGCGTTCATGGCCAGGAACCCCGCCCGGCCGCGGTTCGTCGTCGGGTCGCTCGGCCCGACGAACAAGACCGCCTCCCTGTCGCCCGACGTCAACAACCCCGCGTTCCGGTCGGTGACGTTCGATCAGCTCGTCGACGCCTACGGCGAACAGGCGCGCGGCCTGCTGGACGGCGGGGTGGACATCCTGATGGCGGAGACGACGTTCGACACCCTCAACTTGAAAGCCGCGCTGTTCGCCATCGACCGGTGTTTCGAGCAGGGCTGCCGGCGCGTCCCCGTCATGGCCTCCGTCACCGTCACGGACGCCAGCGGCCGGACGCTGTCCGGCCAGACGCTCGAGGCGTGCTGGGTCTCCATCAGCCATGCGGACCTCCTCAGCGTGGGCATCAACTGCGCGTTGGGCGCGGAGCAGATGCGCCCGTACGTCGAGGAACTCGCCAGCCTCGCCCCGATCTACGTCAGTTGCTACCCCAACGCCGGCCTGCCGAATGAATTCGGGGAGTATGACGACACCCCGGAACACATGGCCGCCGTGCTGGGGTCGTTCGCCTCGGAAGGGTGGCTGAATTTCGTGGGCGGGTGCTGCGGGACGACCCCCCCGCACGTCGCGGCGATCGCCCGGAGCGTGGCGGGCACGCGGCCGCGCGTCCTGGCCCGGCCAGCACGCCTCACCCGACTGAGCGGACTCGAACCCCTGACGCTTCGGCCGGACAGCACGTTCATCATGATCGGGGAGCGGACGAACGTCACCGGATCGAGCCGGTTTGCGAAGCTCGTCCTCAACGGGGAGTACGAAGCCGCCGTCGACGTCGCCCGCCAGCAGGTCGAGGGCGGGGCGAACATCATCGACGTCAATATGGACGAAGCCCTGCTCGACGGCGAGCAGGCGATGACGACGTTCCTCAACTACATCGCCGCCGAGCCGGACATCGCCCGCGTGCCCGTCATGATCGATTCGTCGAAATGGTCGGTCATCGAGGCGGGATTAAAATGCGTGCAGGGTAAATCGATTGTCAATTCGATTAGCCTTAAAGAAGGAGAAGAAACTTTTCGCAATCAGGCCCGCTTTATCCGCCGCTGTGGGGC
>JACQVL010000218.1 GCA_016209865.1 Candidatus Latescibacterota bacterium
AAAACCCATTCACTTCATCTCTGTCGCCGGTTGCCGTTTCACTTTGATGATCACATAGACGATGGATTGGCCCGGCTCTACCCACACTTGATGGGGCATTCCGGCGGGGATGATCATCATATCGTTCGTCGCCAGGCTCTGGCGTGTTCCTCCGATGATTTCTCCGCCCAGAGTTTCTCCTGGATTATTCTCACGCCCCCCCTTGAGCTGTCCTCCGTACAGGAGCGACCCCTTGCCCGCCTGCACGACGAAGACGTCCGTCCAGTCGGCATGCCGTTCGACCTGGCCGGTCGAGTCGCGCCGGACGATCCAGTAGTTGTAATTTCCCCGCTCTCCCATGCGCTTGAAGAGCAGGCCGGGCTGCGGTTGTCCGGATGGGGCGGTGATGGCTGCTCGCAGTTGCGCGGCGGACAGGTACTCAGGCTCCGTCTGGGACTGGGCAAAGACGGAGGATGCCCAGAGACAGAGCACCACCAAACCGAACACAAGCCGAGTCAACATAGGTCTCCTCCTGTGAAGTGATCGTTGCCATACGGTCCGCACGCCCATGAATGGGCGTGCTCATGGAACCAAGCCCCTGCGGGGCTCCCGTCCCAGCCCCGTTGACGGGGTTTCGTGCATTCAGCCCGCCGTCAACCGTTCCATCTTAGCCAGCCATTCTTTCGACGGGATCACGCAGATGAACCCTAACGGCTCGTCGCTGATCGTTTCAAACTGATGCTGTTCATTCGGCGCGATGTACACCACGTCGCCCGGCCCGACTTCGAACAGGTCCCATCCCAACAGCAGTCGCGCTCGCCCGCGCCAGATGACGACCCCCTGGTCGTGCGGATGCTGCTCGAACGTCGAGGTCCCGCCCGGCGGAATCTCGAAATACCGGATGGCGAAGTTCTCCGCCCCTTCACGCGGGCCGATCAGGACGCGCCGCGTCGCGGTGGTATTCCCGCTGCCCGTGTACGCCTCGACCGGGACGTCCTCCCAATCGAACGCGCTCTCAGCTTTTCGTCTATGGATGAAACCCATCGGCGGTTCCCTCTACTCAGCCTGTATCAGCATAAGATATGCTCTTCTCGTCACTCGTCACTCGTCACCGCTTTTATCTGTCAACAGAGAACCTTCACCGCGCCCTGGTACAGTCCTGCGATGTAGTCCGCGCTGCCCTGATCGAACCCGGCCTGCCGCAAACGATCCAGGAGGTTGGTCTGCATCTGGCGGTAGAGGTCGCCGACCCGCTGGAGACCGCGTTCGACCTGATCGGGCGCCGACCCGCCGCCCGCAAGCACCGCCATCGCGTGCTGCATGAACGGGACGGCGCCAGCCGCCTGCCGCAAGAACGGGACACGGTCCTGCGCGGCCCGGACGAGCTTCGGGACGACCGTCGCGTCGTGCTGGAGGTGATACGCGAAATGCGAGATGCCGTAGGCGACGTGCCGGGCCTCATCCTGACGCACCCGGCGATAGATGTGAGCCGTGGCCGGGTCGGGCGCGACCTCTTCGAGGAAGCGCAGGAGGTCGAGCCATGTCCCTGCACCCAGGAGATGCAGCATGAACGATGCTTCGCTGTAGTCGTCCTGTGACAAGAGGACCCGGAGCGACCACTCCGTCGCCGCGGAGACGTACTGCAGGCCGCCGCCGTTGGCCAAGGCCCGTTTGGTGAACACTTCCACCTCACGTGCCTCGTCGTGCATCTGGGCGGTCAAGAACAGGACGACTTCCGTGAAACGCGGGTCGATGCGCGGCAAAAATTTGCTCACTAAGTACAGTGCGAGGGTGGCGTTCTCGATCAAGCACGTGCAGCACTGGCAGACCGCACGCTCGACCGCCTCGGGCAACGGCCGCAGCGTCGCCCATTCAACGTCCGTCGTGGCGTTCCACCCCTCCGCGTTGGCCTGCTCCACTAACTCCGCGATCGTCTCCGCCCAGACGACCTCTTTCCGGCGGATCGAAAACTCGAACATCGGGTTGGCCGGGTCGATCACCGCCCCGCGCGGCGCGAAGCCCAGGTCGACGGGCACGTCGTCCGGAATCACGCCCGCGCGGCCAGCGGTCATGTCGCGCAGGT
This sequence comes from Candidatus Latescibacterota bacterium, assembly GCA_016209865.1. GTDB lineage: Bacteria > JAAXHH01 > JAAXHH01 > JAAXHH01 > JACQVL01 > JACQVL01. The sequence continues at coordinate 2,063 of JACQVL010000218.1, forward strand.
CGATCCCGCGCCCATCACGCGGCGTCACGCGGATGCCCCAATCTGGGGTGTCCCAGTCCGTAACTTTAGGGAGTTTAATCATGAGACTTTTACAGAATCGCGATCTCCGTCGTCACGTTCACCGGCCGGGTGAGGGAATTGAAGACCGGCGACGTGTGGACGGTGTGTTCCCAGACCTGGCGCAGGTCGTCTTCGCTCGCGTCGGCCTGCACGTACAGTTTCGCGCGGATGTCGCAGAATCCGGGATGCCCGTCTGACGACAGGCCGAGGAACGTCAGGATGTTGTCCTGGTTGGATTCGAGGGTGACTTCGAGGTTCCGGACGCGCAGTCCTTGCCGCGTCGCGTTGAACACGAACCCGGTGACCAGACACCCGCCGAACGCACCGAGGACGTACTCCATCGCGTTGGGCGCTTCTGGTTCTTCATCGGGGCTTGGCGCCTCATCGACGATGAACGTCTGATTCTGCACGAACACTTTCGCCTTGAGACCGTTCATCCAGCGCACGCGGGCGTGCTTCGGGGCGTGCGCGGCCTCCGGGTGCTGCGCCAAGGCGGCGAGGTTCGCGTCGATCTCGGCCGGGATGAGGCCGTTGAGTGATTCAGGCATGGTGTGTAAAGTCAATACCGCGCGCGGAGGGTCTGCGCCGCCTGAGCGATCGACCGCAGCTTCGCGGTCGCCACGTCCGGGGTGTTGAGGATGCGTTCCGCGAACGTCCCGAACCCACAGTCCGGGTTCAGATAGACCTGGCCCGGGTCGAAATACTCCAACGCCTCGTCGACTCTCGCCACGATCGCGTCGGGCGGCTCCACCTCGTCGGACCGCGGGTTGGCCACGCCTAAGCCGATCTCCCGCTGTCGCGCGTAGGGCTGGAAGACGGACAACTCGCCCGCGCGCGGGATGGAGAACTCCAGCACCAGTTGATCGATGTGCATTCCCAGCATCGGCTCCACTAAGGGGGCGTAGCTGCCCGTCAGCAGGACGTCTTCCCGCCGGCTCCAGTTGCCGCGGCAGACGTGCAGGCCGGTATGAACACCGGTCACCCCGTCGACCACCTGGTTGATGAGCTGTGTGGCGGACGCCAACTCGACCGCCGGATCGCCCGATGAGGCGGCCATCGAGGCGCACATGAAGGTGCGTTCCTTCACCTCCGGCCGGAAGACGACATCCGTCAGCACCGGCTCGTCGAACTGCACGAACGCCGCGCCCGCGTCGCGCAGCCGGATCAGTTCGTCGTGGAGGATGTGGACGATGTCATGCGCCAGGCTGTCGAGCGTCGGGTATGCCGCCTCGGAGATGCCCGCCACCCACATCGACCGCGTCAGCAGATACGGGCCGGGCAGGGTGACCTTGATCGGCTTCTTCGTGTGCTCGCGGGCGAAGAGGTACTCATCCAGCGCGAGCGGCATCCGGGGCTGCACCTTGTCCACGACGGTAGGGTTCTTGATGGCGAATGCGGGGGCGTCGAGGTTCCGGAGGACCTGATCGAAGGCAACGGTGTCTTTCACGTGCTCCATCAGCTCGGCGAGCGTCATCAGCGTGACGCCTTCCAATTTCTCGACGACGAACGAGTAGAAGTTGTCCCGCCGCTGCTCGCCGTCGCTGACGATATCGACCCCCGCCTCCTCCTGATACCGGAGCGCCTCGACGACGGCCCGGTCAGCGCCCCGATTGAATTCTTCGAACGTCATCTGGCCGGCTTGCCGCTTGCGCAGCGCCTCGAGCAGCCAGGACGGCCGGGGCCAACTGCCCACGACAGTGACAGGGAACAGGGGAACACCAGGGATGGTCATCATGGACTCCTTTCCTTTTTCATCAGAGATAGATCGCTTACAACTGCTTTAATATAAACTGGACCGGCACTGGAAGCAACGGGATTCTTGATGGATTCCCACGTGGGCAGGGATGACACCAGATTTCTCTCGTCACTCGTCACTTGTCACTGTTTCTGTCAAATCCCTGGCAGAGCCCCGGCATACCCCGTCAGTTCCACGTACCCGACCCCCTTCACCGGCTTGCCGCGATCCCGGCCCTCAACCCGGACGCTTCCCTCCCAGTAGATCACTCCGGTGACTCCTCCGGTGACCAATTCCTGATCGACGACGGTCGGCGTGACCCGCAGTTCCATCTGCTCCCCCGGCACGCGGATCACCCAGCCGGACGGGTACACCCCCCGACTGGCCGGGCTTTTCCACGTGCCCGTCCGCTGAATCTGGTACGCCGACAGCGGTAAGTGCGTCCACGTCCCGTCTGCGTTGACGACCGTCCCGCTCGACATCGGTTCGATCCCCCCGTTCTTCAAGCGCATGACGTACAGCATCAATTCGCGATCATTGTCCAACTGAATGCTGAACCAGTCCCAGCCCGCCTGCTGGGGAGTCAACTGATTGCTGCCGAATTCATGATCCATCCAGGAGAGGCCGGTGACGGCGAACTCTTCTCCTTTGATCGTGAGCCGTCCGGACGTGGTCATCCGCGTGATCGAATAGTAGTGCGACGCCCGGCCCGGCCCCGACGCTTTCTGGCTGACCCCGTTGAAGCCGTGGATGACGGGCGGCTTGGCCTCGATCAGGTCGAGCGCGATGGAGAAGTCACGGCTCGTCGCTTTCAACCGGTGCGTGGTGTGATCCGGTTGCAGCTCCACAGACCAGTTGCCGATCCATGTCCGGTACCGGTCCTCAGACGCTCCGGCGACTCCAAACACAGGCCGACTGATATTCTCGGTATAGTGGAAAGCTTTCCCATTCTCATCGGTCACCGCGAGATGGGCGAAGTAGATCATCGACAACGCCCATGTCGAGGGGCTGTCCTTGCGTTTCGGGTCGATCCCGACCCGGAAGAACGTGAGTTCGTAGCCGAATGTCCGATCACCGCTTGACAGATGGCCGGTGTAATACCACCACTCCGTCCGGTAGGCTGGATGCGCGGCATGATCGCGCGGGAACTGGAAACGGTAGGGTGGGAGGGCGAGTCTGTACCCATCGGGCGTGAGGCTGTCCGGGACGGCTCGTGCCGTCGCCCGGCTCGGCTTGATGGCGGATTGACTGGCTGGCTGAAGGGACGAGACGGCCAGTCCGGTGAGGATGAGGACGATGGTCACCACAAGGATGGATGGTCTCTGTGTGCAGGACATGGCGAATCGGTAGGGGCGAATCTTGTATTCGCCCCGATGTGGGCGATCACAAGGATCGCCCCTACTGGCCCCCTGTTTGAACGTGCCAACGTTATTCCGCCCGCATCGCGTCCGCCGCCACCCGCGTCGCCGCTAATCGCGCGGGCCACAGGCCCGCTAAGACGGCCGTCACGACCATCAGCCCCACCGCCTGTACGAACACCACCGGATCGACCGTCATCCTGATGCTCCATCCGAAGAACTGTTTGTTGATGACGTAAATCAAGAGAATAGAGAGCGCCACTCCGCACACGCAGCCCATCAGCGCCCCGATCAGCCCCAGCAATCCGCTTTCGACGAGCACCATTGTGTGCACCTGCCGCCGCAACGCGCCCACCGCGCGCAGCACGCCAATCTCCCGGCCGCGCTGCAGGATGAGCGCCGTCAGCGTGCTGATGACGCCTAAGACCGCGACGACGATGGCGATCGCCTGCAGAGCATAGGTAATCTGGAACGTCTGGTCGAACACCGCCAGCACGCGTTCGCGGAGGCCGCGGTTGGGCATGATATGCAGGACGATCCGGCGGCCTGCCGCTTCGATGAAGCGGGTACGGACCTGATCGACGCTGGCTCCGGGTTTCACGTACATCGCCAGGCTCTCGGTTCGTGGGTCGTTCCACAGCCGGGCGAAGACCTGGCGATCCATCAGGATGGCGCCCGCGTCTGTGCTGTAGTCGTAGAAGACCCCGGCGACCGACAGGACGGCCGTCCCGGTCGGCGTCAGCACCCTCACCGTATCCCCGGCATCCACACGATGGCGGTAGGAAAAACTCTCCGTCACCACGACGCCGTTCCCGGAACGAGCGCGGGCGATGACCTCAGCCGAGTTCCCGCGGATGAACTGGAGACGGCCATACTGCTGCTGGATGTCGAAATCGACGGCAGCGACGTAGGCAATCTTGCCCTCGTAGGTGATCCGGACGCTCCGGTACGTGTTCACCGCCGCGACGCCCGGGATGTGCCGGGCGATCTCCACCAGGTCGGGCGGCAGGACCGTCGCGCTCCCAGTCACCCGCCGGCCGACCGGCTCGACGTAGAGGTCGCCCCGGATCGTCTGGTTGATCCACAGGTCGACCGTCTGGCGGAAACTGCTGACCATGATCGACAGTCCGACCATCATGCCGACCGCCACCATCAGCGCCGCGACGACGACACTCGTCCGCGCCACCGCGTCGCGCAGGTAGCGGGCTCCTAACACCCCCTCGATCCCGGCAACCAGGCGCATCAGCGGCCCGGTCAGGTGTTCCATCAGCAGCGTAAATCCAGGAGCGACGAGCGAGAAGCCCACGAGCAGGAGGAACGCGCTGACGAACCCGCCGAACGGCCGCCGCTGGCTCACCGTCCACAGCGCGACGGCGCTCGCCATGACCAGCGTCCCGACGCCCGCCGCCGTCCACCGGCCGATGGACAGGGGCATGGCTTCGATCAGGATGCCCTGTCTGACCGTGACGTTGGGGACGGTGCGGGCCGCCTCGAACGCGGGCGCCAACGCGGAGAGGAGGGACATCCCGACGCCTAACGCGAACCCCTGGAGAAAGATGACGGGATCGAGGTACAGGTTCCTGGCGTGGACGACCAGGTAGAGGTCGGTCAGCGTCCGTGAGATCGAGCCGAGGGTGGCTTTGGCCAGCACCGTCCCGGCCGCCAGGCCGACCGCGCTGCCCACGACGCCCAAGAACAGCGCCTCGCTCATGAACTGCCCCATCACCTGACGCCGGGTGACCCCGATGCTCCGCAGGATGCCGATCTCGCGCCGCCGGCGCAGGACGGCCATGGAGACCGCGTTGAAGATCAGGAACGTCGAGACGAACAGAGCAATGAACGAGAGGGCGGTCAGGCTCAGCCGGAAGGCGCTGACCATGTTCTCCACCTGCTGAGTCCGCCCCTGAGGCTGGCCGACTTCCGCGTGCGGCGGCAGCAGCGGCTGAAGAGCGGCCTGCACCGCCTCCTTCTGGCCGGGATCGACGAGCAGGTCGATCCGGTCGAGTGTGCCGTACCGATGGAACACCTCCTGCGCCGTGGCGATGTCCATGATCACCACGTTCCCGCCCATCGCCTGCTGGAATTCCTGCGACTCGATGATCTGGCGGATCGTCAGGACGACCGGCTGTCCGGCGGAGAGGAGGGTGAGAGCCTCCCCTTGCTTCAGATGATGCCGGTTGGCCAGCGTCCGGGTGACGGCGACGCCGCGGGGGTCGGCGAGGAAGTCGAGCAGGGCGCTCCGGTCGCCGCGCCGGGGGGACTCGTACCGCGCGAACGGGGCTTCGGAGAAGAGGTCAACCCCCAGGACGAGCAGTGTCTCGTTGTACGGGCCTCGATCTCCGGACGTGTAGAGACTTTTGCCGTCCGGCTTACCCGGAGCCGCTAAGGCGTACGTCTGGACGACGGGGGCGGCCGCCTGCACCCCCGGTACCGCGCGCACCTTCGGGTAGATGCGTTCATCGAACCCCTCAGAGTCCGACACCACCTGCAGGTTCGCCTTCCCGGCCACCGCATCGACGGTATCGGCGAAGGACGCCAGGGCCGAGTGGTTGGCCAGACGGATGCTGACGAACACCGCCACGCCCAGCGCGACGCCCAGGACGGTGAGCAGCGTCCGGCCGCGTTCCTGGAAGAGATGCCGGCATGTGATCCAGCGGAAGAGGGGGCGCATAAGAATAGGGGTCAGGAGTCAGGGGTCAGGGGTCAGTAAAGATCGTCGATAAATAGTGAGAATGAATAATCTTCATCTGTTACACAGAACCGGTATCCGCTGCATCATGAAATAGTATTTCAGCCCAGGACTCGCCCAAGTTTTGTTACGCAACCTTGTTTTCCTGACCCCTGACTCCCGACCCCTGACCCCCAATCATTTCATCTCATCCCTCACAACCTGCCCGTCGCGCAACTCCACCACCCGGTCCGCCACCGCCGCCGCTTCCCGGCTGTGGGTGACCAGGACGACCGTCGCCCCGTGCTGCTGTCCGAGTTGGCGCAGGAGGGTGATCACCTGATCGGCCGTCCGCGAATCGAGGTTGCCGGTCGGCTCATCGGCCAGGACGAGCATGGGGGAGTGGATGAGCGCGCGGGCCAGGGCGGTGCGCTGCAGCTCCCCGCCGGAGAGGGTATGCGGGCGGGCGTCACGGCGGTGGCTCAGGTCGACTTCTTCGAGCAGTCTCTCAGCGCGGGCGAGCACCTCGTCCTCCGGTTCACCCGACAGCAGAGCCGGGAGGGCGACGTTCTCTCTGACGGAAAGCGTGGAGAGCAGGTTGAAGAACTGGTACACCATCCCGATCTGCTCGCGCCGCAGGCGGGTCAGGTCGTCGTCCGTCATGCGGCTCAGTTCGTGTTCGCCCACCCAGATGCGACCGGAGGTGGGCGTGTCGATCCCGGCTAAGAGGTTCAGCAGGGTGCTCTTCCCGGAGCCGCTCCGGCCGACGACGGCGAGACATTGTCCGGATGGGATGTCGAGCGACAGGTGCTCGATCGCGCGGACGCGCTGGGCGCCCACGGCGTACTCTTTGACCACGTCCACCAGACAGACGGCGAGGGGGCTGGACGGCGGGCGTTCAGAAGCGGGACTGATCGTACGAGTCGGTTGGATCATTTTACTTGTCACTGGTCACTCGTCACTGTTGTTCACCTTTCCCCCTCAATACTTCTGATACCGATCCCGCAGCCACGTCTGCCGGGTATCGAGCGGCACTTCCTTCCCGGCGATGATCAGGTGCTTGACGTGCGACCGGATCTGCAGCGGATCCCCATCCCAGACGACGATGTTGGCGACCTTGCCGGCTTCCAGACTGCCCAGCCGGTCCGCGACGCCCAAGATGTTCGCCGTGGTGATCGTCACCGCCCTCAGCGCCGTCTCAGGAGAGAGACCGTACGCCACCGACTGCGCGGCGATGTAGGGCAGGTTGCGGACCTGATGGGCGGTTGACGTGGTGAACGCGAACGTCACGCCCGCTTTCTCCAGCCGGCCCGCCATCCGGAAGTAGTAATCGTACGGCTGCCGGTCGCTGGGCGCGCGGTACGTCGCATCGAAGAGGATGGGGATATTCCGGCTTTTGATCTCGTCGAGCAGCGGGTCGGCCTCATCTGCGCCGAGCAGGACGGCCTTCAGCTTGAACTCGTCCGCGATGTGGAGGGCGGCGCGGATTTCCTGGACTTCCCGGCAGAAGAAGATCGCCGGAATCTCGCCCTTCAGTACCTTGCCGAGCGCGTCTTTGTTAAGGTCCACAGCGGGCGGGGTTTTCTTTTCCGGGGCTTTCTCCCCCTTCTTCGGCGCTGCGGGCTGCTCCGCTTTGGTCTTCTTGTCGATGTACTCTTGCGCGTCGTACAGCTCCTGACGGATCATCGCCACGATGCCCGGCCGGGTGCCCGGCGGCGCCCCTCCGGCTCTCCGGGCGCTGTTGTTGATGGAGAACACCAGCCCGGCGGGGGCTTTGACCAGCATCTCGTCGACCACTCGTCCGTTCAGGTTGATGATCGCCGTCAGCCCGTCGATCGGGTTGCCCGTCCCCGGTGAGGTCATCACCGTCGTGATGCCGTTGACGCGCGTGACCGGGATGACCTCGCTGTCGGACGCGATCGCCCAGGCGGTCTCGACGGCCGCGGTGTTCGTCTTCGTCCGCTCCTCCGTGTCATCGGTCATCCGGTCTGCCGGCACTTCGACCAGACCAACCGTGGTGTTCGGGTCGATCATGCCGGGATAGACGAGCAGTCCACGCGCATCGATCACCTTCACGCCGGCAGGGACAGGAATCCCCTGGCCGATCGCCGCGATCGTCCCGCCCCGCACGATGACCGTCCCGTTCTCGATGATGCCTTTTGTCACCGTCACCACCCGCCCGCCGGTGATCGCCAGGTCCTGGGCGAAGAGCAAGGACGAAGGACAAAGGACGAAGGACAAAGCAAAGACGAAGGACAAAGGATGAAGGACGAAGAGGAACAGAAAGCTGTGCAGATCACGAATTCGGTTTATCATAATGGTCCCTCACGGTGAATTCAAGACGCCATAACGACAAGAGAGGTTAGCTTTTTCGTACTTCGTCCTTCGTACTTTGTCCTTCATAAATTCTGTCCTTATTTCGTGATGTCGAAGTACACCTCTCCCTCGATCAGTGTCATCACAACTTTGCTGAAGCTGTCGAACGGATGCCGGTCGAACACCGCTAAGTCAGCGTCCTTCCCCGCCTCGAGGCTGCCCGTGCGCTTGTCGATGCCCAGCGCCTTCGCCGCGTTGAGGGTGATCATCCGGAGCGCATCCTGTTCCGAGACGTCGCTGTACTTGATCGTCTTCGCCGCTTCCTGGTACAGCCGTCGCATGAAATCGTCGCTGTCGGACTTGATGACCGCGTTCACCCCTTGACGCAGGCACATCGCCGCGTTGTACGGGATGGCGTCGTACGCTTCCCACTTGTACCCCCACCAGTCCGCGAACGTGGCGATGCTCACCCCACGTTTGGCGATCTCATCCGCGACCTTGTACGCTTCGAGACAATGACTCAGGACATCCACCTTCACCTTGTATTCATCGATAATCTTCATCAACTGGACGATCTCGCTCGCGGAGTAGCAGTGACAATCGACGTGGATCTCCCCCTTGAGCACCTTCGAGAGGTTCTCCAGTTGCAGATCCCGCTTCGGGGCCTCCGCCGACTTCTCCCCGTTCTTCACTTTCCGGTCGTACTCGTCCCACTTCTGCTGGTATTCCTTTGCCTTGTTCAGGTTGTCCCGCAGGACGTAGAAGACGCCCATGCGGGTGGACGGCGTCTGGCTACGATTCCCGTAGACACGCTTCGGGTTCTCCCCCAACGCCCATTTCATCTGCCGCGGCGCGTCGGGAATGATCATGTTCTCTATTTTCCGGCCGTACTTGAGCTTGACCGTCTGACAGACGCCGCCGATGACGTTCGCGCTCCCGTGCATCAGCTTGGCGGTCGTCACTCCGCCCGCGACCGCACGAAAGATGGCGGGGGCATCCGGGACGATCGCGTCGAGCATGTCGACCTGGGCGGTGACCGGGCTCGTCACTTCGTTGATGTCCCCGTCCAGGGCGATGTGCGCGTGCGTGTCGATGATTCCCGGCGTGATGAATTGACCGGTCAGGTCGAGGACCTTCGTCCCGGCGGGCGCGTCCACGTTCTGCCCGATCGCGGCGATCTTCCCGTTCCGGATGAGGATCGACCCGTTCGGGATCGTCCCGTTAGCGGCGGTCAGAATCGTCGCGCCTCGGAGGAGCAGGTCTTCAGCCCGCGCGGCCGGGAGTAGGAACAGGAGCATGATGACAACGGTCATGCTGAGAACGATGCGGCTCTGGAAACGCATAGCGCCTCCTTAATGACGGGTCGGAGGGGCGAGGCAGCGCCTCGCCCCGAATGCCCTCACCCGCGCTTATAGTACACCCGATCTAATTTCTTCAGGGCCGTCACTCCCAGTTCACAGAGGCGCTTCCACACGCTCTCCTCTTGCTCAAACCGGCCCCAGGGATCGCTCAAGAAATGGACCTCGAAGTAGTGCATCTCCGGGTCTCCGTAGAGCTCCCCGAACTCTTTCGGCGTAAAGTACCGGATGTTGCGGTGGTAGGGTAACTCCAGCTTGTTGAGGATCCGCTTGAAATACGCCCACACTTCTTCATCGGACATGTCCATGTCGTAGAACTGGAGACATGCCCCGTAGCCGTGGAGATAGTTGCACGGCCCGAACAGCGAAATCTCGAAGTCCTCCCCGGCAAAGTGTGGCTCCCCGTTCTCTTCCCAATACCCTCGGCCTACGTTGGGACGTTTCGCCTTCTGTGCGGGAGTCAGCATGTGATCTCCTTTGAGGAATGGGTGAACATCGATGAGGACACGTTTGCGCGTTCAAACGTGCGGATACCATCAGAAAGCCGGGTGTGAGGATAGAGCCGGAGGCCGGGTGTGTCAAGGAGAAAAGCGATAGCTTGACAAATGCTTTCCATCGTTGTACAGTACTGTCGCTCACTGCTTACCGATTACTGAGGTGATGAGAGAAGGAGCCGTGCGATGAACTATCAGGGGAACGTGGTACTGATTACCGGTGGGACGGGCGCGTTGGGGACGGCAGTGACGGGCGCGTTCCTCCGCGCCGGCGCGATGGCGGTCGTCACGTACATCATCGACGCGGAGGTCGAGCCGTTCTACGCCGCGGTGAAGGACCGGCGTCCCCACGTGACGCTCTACAAGGCGGACGTGACGAAGGAACGGGATGTCCGGCGCGTCGTGCAGAACACGATCAACAAACACGGCCAGATCGATGTCCTGGTCAACATCGCTGGCGGGTTCGTCGGAGGGATTCCAGTCGCCGAGACCCCGGAGGAGAAGTGGGATTTCATGCTCAACCTGAATACGAAATCTGCGTTCCTGTGCTCGAAGGCGGTGCTCCCGCACATGCTCACCCGCCGGGCCGGCAGGATCGTCAACATCTCCGCGCGGGCCGGGCTGCACGGGTCGGCGGGCCTGGGGGCGTACGCGGTCGCCAAGAGCGGGGTGCTCATCCTGACGCAAGCTATAGCGGACGAGGTGAAGGATCAGGGGATCACCGTGAACGCCGTCCTGCCCAGCATCATCGACACGCCCGCCAACCGGAAAGCGATGTCGGACGCCGATCACACCCGCTGGGTGCGTCCGGAGGACATCGCCCGCGTGATCCTGTTCTTAGCGTCTGACGATGCGCGAGCGATCACCGGGGCGGGGATTCCGGTGTACGGACGGGCATAGATTCGGTGGTCGGTAAAAATCAGTGACGAGTGACGGGTAAAACTCGGGGTGCGGGATTCGGGGTACGGGATTCGGGAAGGGCAGGACAATAAACAGAACCGATCTCTCTGATGTCATTCCCGCGAAAGCGGGAATCCATTTGTTTTTACCGACCACCGATTACCGACCACCGACTACTGTTTTCTGAAGGGAGCTTCTCTGACACTCTCCGACGGTATCACTTGGCGAGCAGTGCTGATCGGGTTCATCCTGTCCATCCTGCTCAACATCTGGACGCTCTACTCGTCGTACATCGCCCGGTCCTCGATCATCGCCGTCACCCACCTCCCGATCGCCTGTCTGTTCCCGTTTGTCGTCGTGGTGCTGGGCATGAACCCGCTCCTCGCTCGACTCCGTCCCGGACGGGCGCTGACCTCGCCGGAATTGATCATCGTCTTTTTCTTAGCGTTCACGGCGTCGGCCATCCCCGGCTGGGCGTTCAGCACGTACTGGCTCTCCGTCATCACTGGGCCTTATTACTATGCCTCCCCGGAGAACCAGTGGGCGGAGCTGTTCTTCCAGTACCTCCCGTCATGGCTGATCGTCTCGAACAACGGGCATGCGATGGAATGGTTCTTCGAGGGACTCCCCAAGGGCCAGGCCGTGCCGTGGAGCGTGTGGGTCGTTCCCCTCTTCTGGTGGTCGACGTTCTTCTTCGCTCTCTTCTGCGCGGGCGCGTCGGCAATGGTCATCCTGAGGAAGCAGTGGGTGGAGTCCGAGCGCCTGACGTTCCCGTTAGCCCGAATCCCGCTCGCCCTCGTTCAGAACCTCCACCCTCGATCCGCCCTCCCCGCCATCACCAAAGACCGGTTGTTCTGGTTCGGGTTCGGGATGACCTTAGCGATTCTCATCTGGAACATCTTCAGCTTTTTCGACGCCGTCCCTCCGATTCCCATCGGCGCGATGTACGTCACGAACGTGACGATTGCTCAGTCTTTCCCGGGGTTCCCGGTCAAATTCAACTACCTCATCGCCGGGGTGGCGTTCTTCACGAACCTCGACGTGCTGGCCAGCGTCTGGGTGTTCTTCATCATCTCGCTCCTCCAGATCGGGGTGATGAACCGGCTGGGGGTTCCGGCCACGAACGAGGTCGTCCTCTCCCAGCACTTAGGCGGCTTTTTTGTCTTCATCCTGTTCTGTCTCTGGGCCGCGCGACGGCATCTGAGGGATGTCGTCCGCAAGGCGCTCGGCCGCGCCCAGGACGTCGACGATTCGACGGAATTCTTCTCGTACCGGATTGCGCTCTGCGGCCTGGTCTTCGGCCTCCTCTACATCATCTTCTGGCTCCATGCGGCGGGCATGTCGTACGGGATCGTCCTGTTCCTGATCGGCTCGCTGTTCCTGATGTACGTGGGCGTCGCCCGGATCGTCGCGGAGACCGGTCTGGTGTTTCTCGACCTCCCCTACAACGGTCAGGACTTCACCGTCGCCGCCATCGGTTCCGCGCAGATTGCTCCCCACGACCTGATGGGACTCACCCTGGCGCATACCTACGCCCGCAACTGGCGGACGTTGGGGATGTGCTCGATGATCCACGTTAACAAAGTCGGGGATGAGATGGGGGGACACAAACGCGGCATCTTTGCGCTGATCATCCTCACCCTGGTCGTGAGCGTGGCCACGGCGATCGGGTACACGATGTACCTCGGCTACGCGACCTATGGGGCGTACCAGTTCGGTGAAGTCTTCGGCGAGGGCAGCCGCAACGCGTACACCTATCTCATCGGCTGGATCAAGAACGCCAAGATTTTCTCCGGCATGGAATTCACCTTCCTCTTCTTAGGCGGGGTCTTCACCGCGTTTCTGATCGTCTGTCACCACCGGCTTCCCTGGTGGCCGCTGCATCCGATCGGGTTTGGGGTGGTGCGCACCCCTGGCGTCGGGGCCTCCGTGTTCTCTATCCTCGTCGCCTGGCTCGTCAAAGCTATCCTGATCAAGATCGGAGGCGTGCAGTTGTACCGAAAGGCGCAGCCGTTTGCCATCGGGATGATCGTCGCGTTCGCCGTCGGGGTGATGCTCTCGTTCATCGTCGACCTGATCTGGTTCCCGCAGAGCGGCCATCCGGTGCAGAATTGGTGAGAAGGACAGTGATCAGTGGCCAGAAAAAGCAATCGAAGAAAGTCCTTGACAGTATCTTCAATTTCCCTCAGTGTAAACAAGAGAAGGATTTTTACTGACCACTGACCACTCCTGAACCGTTCATCCCTGAGGGCTTCATCGTGTCAGTCCGCCTGCTCTTCGCCTCGCTCGCCATCTCGGTGCTCCTCTTCAACGGCTGTGGGGACGACTCCTTAGGGCCCGTGGCCCGGCCGCTGGTCGGCTCCTACGCCCTCGAAAGCCGTACGTTCATCGCGCAGGACTCTGCCGGGACACAGCTCGCGGTGTTGACACCCCCACAGTTTCGCGCTGTCTTGACCCTCACCGGTACCGGCCGGTATGCGTATACCGAGACCTTGACGACCGCGCTCGGCGATACCGTCTTCGCCGAGACAGGCCAGTGGAGTGTGCTGAGCAACCAGTTGTTCCTTCAGTCGGATACCGGTGGGTCCGCCTCCGGTTTGTACGCCTTCGATGGGACGCGCCTCGTCCGTACGGTTCCCGACCTGCCCGCGTCCAACGTGCCCGGCGGGTTGTATAAAGTCGTCGATGTGTGGCTGAAGGAAGGGTTCGTACTCGGAACGCTGTAAGAAGAAGGCAGACTCCTACCAGGCCGCAGACCCTGACGATGGACCAAGAGACGAAACGGCAGCAGGTCGAGCAGCGGATCGGCCAAACGCTCGAGGAATACTTCAGCCAGGGTTCCTCGGAGCACGCCCCGATCCGCACGATCGCCCGCGAGCTCGGCATCAGCCTCATCACCGCGAAAATCTGGGCGGAGCGGTACCGTCCAGGGAAACGCCAACTGACGTTCGGCGTGCTGTTGACTGCTCTCTTCGTCCTGATCATCGCGGGGGTGCTGGTCGGGGCGTGGTTGACGTTGTATTGGCTGAATCGACTATAAACCCCTCACCGTTCCCTTCCCCACCGGGCAGGTGGGCAATGGGCAGTGGGCAATGGAAGCCATTCCCCCGTCTACTGCCCATCTGCCTATCTGCCTACTGCCCAGGATGGGAGGGGGCGGGAAGAGGGGCTGGAGATGTTCCGCATGGCTGATGTGACCGACGAGGTCCGCGTCGTCGAACAGGGAAAGGACGAACCAGAATTCGTCGACGGGTTCAACATGAAGACGGTGATCGGGGTGCTGTTCCTGGGTCTGTTCATGATCCCAGGGTCGATCTACCTGAACCTGATCGCCGGTCAGAGCCTCGGCCCGGCTGCGGAATGGACGACGATCATCCTCTTCACGGAAGTCGCCCGCCGGTCGTTTACCGTCCTCAAGCGGCAAGAAATCTACATGCTCTACTACGTCGCGGCGAGTCTTACGGCGGGGGTTAAGGTCGCGCTTTCCGGCGGACCGTTTGCCAGTTTGATCTGGAACCAGTACTTCATCCAATCCCCCGCCGCAAAAGCGTTCGGGATCGCGGACCAGATTCCCAATTGGATTGCGCCGCCGGCCTCATCAGAGGCGATCATCAACCGGACGCTCTTCCATGCCGCCTGGGTCCCGGCTATCCTTCTGACCGCCGCTCTGTACGTCTTCAGCCGGGCGAGCGCGTTCAGTCTGGGTTACGCGCTCTTCCGCCTCACCGCGGATGTCGAACGCCTGCCCTTCCCGCTCGCTCCGGTCGCAGCAGAAGGAGCAACCGCGCTGGCGGAGAGTTCGTCCGGACGGGAGACCTGGCGGTGGCGGGCGTTCAGCATCGGGGCGATGATGGGACTGGTGTTTGGGGCATTCTATATCGGAATTCCGGCGCTGACCGGGGCGCTCCTGACCGAACCCATCACCCTCCTGCCGATCCCCTTCATCGACCTCACCCGCAACACGGAGAGCTTCCTCTCTGCATCCGCGGTTGCCATCGAGGTCGGCCTCGCCCCGATCCTGACCGGGTTCGTCCTCCCCTTCTGGATCATCATCGGCGGGGTGATCGGATCATTACTGACTCTTTTCTTCAACCCGTTCCTCTACAACTTAGGGGTACTGAAGACCTGGACCCCTGGCATGGACACGATCCAGACGACGCTCGTCAACGACATTGATTTCTGGATGAGCGTCCGGATCGGGACGGGGTTCGCCGTCGCGCTCATCGGCGTCTGGAGCATCATCCGGGGACTGTGGGCGCGACGCGGAACGGCTCGTGCCGCCCTCCGGCCACTCGCCCCGCCGTCGGGACGGGGGGATTTCCCACTGTCAGTCATTTTCGGCGTGTTCTTGCTCTTGACCGTCGGGTACGTGACGTTGAGCTACAAACTTGTCCCCGGATTTCCGATCCTTTTCTTTATTTTTTACGGGTTCATTTATACGCCGCTCAGCTCATACGCCAGCGCCCGGATGCAGGCGATCACGGGTACCGGGCTCTCTTTCCCGATGATCAAGGAGGCGACGTTCATCCTGAGCGGGTACCGAGGAGTGGCTATCTGGTTTGCTCCGATCCCGATCTTTAACTACGGGGGACAGGCCCAGGCGTTCCGGGAGATCGAGCTAACGGGAACGAAATTTACGAGTGTGCTGAAAGCGGAGTTGCTGATGATCCCGGTGTTGCTCTTCTGCAGCCTGCTCTTCTGGCACTTCATCTGGGGTATGGCGCCGATCCCGTCTCAGGCGTACCCGTACGCGCAGAAATTCTGGCAGCAGAGCGCCACGATGGATGCCCTATGGTATTCCAGCACAACAGGCTCGGGTGTGGAAAACAGCGATCTGGCCAAGGCGATCAAGTTCGAGTACATTCTCAGCGGAGCCGGATTCGGCCTCCTGGCCTACGGCCTTCTGGCTGCCTTCAACCTGCCCGTCATGCTCATCTTCGGCATCATCAGCACGATCGGGACGATCTCACAAGGGTTTTTGCCGCAGTTCGCCGGGGCGCTGCTCAGCCGGTATTACCTGGAGCAGCGGTTCGGACGGGAGATGTGGCCTCGTTATACGCCAGTCCTCCTGGCCGGCTATTCATGCGGCACCGGACTGGTCGGGATGGCCACCGTGGCGATCGCCCTCATCTCGAAGACGGTCTCGCCGCTGGTGTATTGAGGGTAGTGGTCAACTGATCGGCTGTTCCCAGTCCTCCTCGAACACGAGCTCAGTGAGCGGCCTTCGCTTCCTCGGAGCGATTTCCTGGACGGCACGCTCAGGCGGAAGCACGGCCGGGTCGTCCTGGTAACCGAGCGCGATCATCGCCGCCGGCTCGAAGCCATCCGGGATGTGGAACACCTCCCGCGCCTTCTCGACATCGAACCCCGCCATCTCATGGGCGACGAGTCCCTGGTGGAAAGCTTCGAGGAAAAAATTCAGCGAGGCCGCCCCGACGTCGTGCATGGCGTGCCGGTTCGGCTGCCCGTTCCGGGTCAACGTGAGCTTGGCCGCAGAACAGACCAGGACGGGCGCGCGCTTCGCCCAGGCATTGCCTTCCACGAGCACACTCTGCGCCTCGGCCAGCCGCTCGGGGGTGTCAGACGTGACGACGACGTACCGCCACGGTTGCTCATTGTAGGATGAGGGTGCCCACCGGGCGGCCTCAAGGCAGGCCAGGAGCTTCTCCCGTTCCACGGGCTGGGGGGAGATTGCCCGCGGGCTCCACCGGTCACGGATCAACGGGTGAATCGGATAATCTGCCGGGGCGGGGTTCGGATGCATAGGCTTCTCCAGTCCCTCTGTCATGCGGTCTGCTTCAACTCATCCGCCTTCGGGTCGTACTCCTCGAACAGGTCTTTCTTCGGGTAGTCAGCCGGGATGTCCCGGTAGACCTCGAACTTCGGGTCGGCGATGTACGGGACGATATCGTCGCACCGGGAGGTGTTGCCGTCCTTCACCAGATAGATATCGATCTCGTCCAGCCGCGACGGGCAGATATTGCGTTCGACTCCCACCCGCAGGTAGACGAGCGTCTCGACGGTAAACCCCATCAGATGGGCGGCGACGAAATCGACGCTGGGCATATCGTACCCGGCGACGACAAGCCCGGTCGGGAAGTTCCGGCCTAAGTAGAACGCGTTCCCGTCGCGTCCGACGATCCCCTCGACGATGTTGAAATCCGGCTGGCAGGCCAGGTAGACGTCCCAGTGCATGTGTCCGATCGTCCGCTGCCAGGACTCGTGGATCTCCGGCGTCATCCACTGCCGGCCCGGCTTCGCGTCCCGGCCGAAGGTGATCCTCCACGCCTCCGAGCACAGGTGGCGGTCGAGCACCGGGACCATAATCCCTTGCTGGTTCTTCCCGCAGAGGGTGGCCACGCTCAGGTTGTGGGTCTTCAGCTTCGGGGCGTTGATGTAGAACACCTCATCGGACTTGGCCCACCGGGAGATGCCGATGTTGTGGAGGTGGACCGTCTTCCCCGGCGTCACCCGGATGTTCCCGTAGTCTGCCAGGTCGAGCAGGGTGGTTCGTTTCTCGCGCGCCATCGCCGTGTACCCGCTCCGCGCCCAGCCGAGGTCTCGATCGGCCTGGGTCGTCCGCGGGTCGGTGCACTCCGCGACGAAGACCTGATCGCGGGACAGACCCACGTCATCCGCGAAGTAATCGACCAGCCCGCCGATGAACGTCGGATGCGTCACGATCCCGCTGTTCCGGGGGCAGCCGGCGGTGACGTTCGGTTTCATCATCACCGGCCGGCCGGCCGGGTTGACACCGAGCGCGCGCATCATCTCGAGGCCCGACTGTTCGAAATCGACTTCACGCGCGTTGCCGTTCAACTCCCGCTTCAGAATAAAGACTTCTCGTGCGGACACTGGATGGCTCCTTTCTCTATGAAGATGAACGTTAGTTACAACGTCAACCCGTTCGGAAACGTGGACAGCACCTCCGCCTGGCCGGGTTTATCGCCCCACAGCACCATCTCTTCCACGCGCAGTCCGCCTATATCGGGGACGTAGATACCCGGTTCCAGCGAGGTGACCATCCCCGGTTTGACGACATACGACGACCCCGTCCCGATCCCTCCTTCTTCATGGTAGGAGAAGCCGAGGGGATGGCCGATACCGTGCACGACGTATTCTGCGTAGCCGCCTTTCTTCATGACCGTGAACGCCGCCTTGAACAGCACATCCCCGGTGCTCTGTCCCGGCACGTACGCGTCGATCGCGGCCTGGCGGGCGTCCCGGAGCACGTTCCAGATGTCCTGGACGGTGTCCGGCGGCTTCCCGATCGTCGCCATCCGGGTCAGGTCCCACCAGAACCCGTCTGCATGGCCGCCGTATTCGAGCATCACCACGTCCCCAGGCATCATGACCCGGTCGGTGGCATGGTTGGTCATCGTCCCGGCCACCGCGGTGCGCTCCGGCCCGGAGGTGATCTGCGGCGGGTCAGAGTCGATGAACCGTACTCCGTTGTAGCCGACCTTCATGTCGGTCGCGTACCGGACCATCGCCGCCAGCTCACATTCCCGCCGGCCCGCATGCACGTTGCGGTAGAAGATATCGACTCCCACTCCAGCGATCTCCAGAGCGGTTTTGATTTTGCCGACCTCATGCGTCGTTTTCACGGCCCGCACCTCATGGATGAGCGGCGCGGCGTCCGTCACCGCGTCGAATATCGCCGGCAACCGTTCCTTGATGTCGTAGTACGTGGAGCACTCCGACGCGCCCCGCGTGGCGCTGTAGTGACCGAACCGATGATCGTAGCCGATCCGGCTCAGCCCATGCTTCCGCTGGACCTCCTTCAAGAGGCCACCCGTCGCGGAGACCGGGTCCGGGCTGTCTAATCGTTTCATCCAGTCGTACGCGAGAATCTCATCCGCCCACGAATCCGCCCGGTCGTACGGTTCACGCCACCAGGGGGTGATCAGGGTGACAGAGCCGTCCGCGGTGACCACGGCAAACGCATACGTACTGCCGGGCAGAATGCCCGTTCCGAGCAAGACGTTCTCAGGATGGAGGAAGACGAACGCATCCAGAGCGTGTGTGTTCAGGGCCTGCGTCAGGCTGGCGAGACGCTCCGCGTCTTTGGCAATCGGCATGGTGGACTCCTCACGATGAATTTCGCTTAAACGCCCACATGAACATCTGCAGGTATTCCGGTTTGCCGTCGGTCCCCAGTCCCAGCACGAATTCCTGGGCCTGCGACGCGCCGGGGAACGTGACGGAGAAGCGGGCCGGGCCGATCCGGGTGATCGGTAAGTCGAGGCCAAACTGCTTCATCACCAGCTTCCCGTCTGCCTTCACGATCTGGATCGTCCACCGGTTGGGGTTCGAGTACGTCCCGACGTAGCCAGCCATCTCCGCTTCAGTCATCGGCAGCGCTTTCGGGAGCTTCGCTTCCGCCGGAGCACTCACCGGCAGGACGAGGTCGAACGCGGCGTGAGCGATGGCATCCAGCCGGGTTTCCCGGTTGGCCAGGGCGATCACGGCGCATCGATGCTCCGGAACGATGCGCAACAGCCCGCTGAACCCGGGCATCGTTCCTTCGTGCCCGACCCAACGCACTCCCCGATACGTGCCGATCAAGAAGCCATACCCGTACTTCTCGCCAGTCGCCGGAATATCGGCGTAAGGAGTTGAGAGTTTCGTGATCACGGCTGGAGGCAGGACGGGCTTGCCCTCAAGACTCCCGCCGTTCATGAACGCGATAGCGAACCGCGCCAGGTCGTTCACGTTCGAGAACATCTCACCCGCGGGCCACAGGCGGGCGTCATCCGCCATCGGCCGGACGACCGCCGGCTTCTCTTGCCCCCTGGCTCGATGTCCGACGGCCAGCGGGTAGGTCATCGCCATCGTCGGCCGGAAGGTGGTGCGGCTCATCCCCAGGGGGACGAACAGGCGTTCGTTCATCTGATCCGCATACGGTTTTCCGCCGACCGCTTCCATCACAAACCCGGCCAGGGCCAGACCGGAGTTGGAGTAGGAAAACACCTTCCCCGGCGGGAGTAAGCCATAGTCGTCTTTCCAGGATCGCACATACGCGCTCAGGGCTGATTCGTCGTGCAATCCATACTCATCCGGCTCGTCTTTCAGTCCGGCGGTGTGGCTCAACAACTGATGCACCGTGACCTGAGCGAGCTTCGGGTTCAATCCGGTGACGTACGTCCCGATCGGCTCATCGAACTTGATTTTCCCCTCCTCGGCCAGCGTCACTAAGGCGGTCGCGGTGAACATCTTCGTCATCGACCCGATCTGGAAGAGCATCTCCGGAGTCACGGAATTCCCCGTCTCGATGCTGGACACGCCGAACCCTTTGGCGAACACGACGCGGTCTCCCAGGATCACCGCCACGGCCGCGCCCGGGGTGTTCGTCTTGTCGAGTTCGCTCAGCACAGCTCTTTCCATCGTCCCGCTGACATCGACGGTGCGTTGCTGAGCGAGGAGGGAGGATGTGAGAAGCACGAACACAAAAGGCAGGATCAGCCAGGCTCGTTTCAAGAGCACTCTCCTTCATCATGCATCATTGGGGTATCGCTACCCCCAGGGTGCTCAGCATAACACGGGTATACCGGTTGAACTTTCCATAGAACCGCCGGACCTCCGGGTCGGGGTGGTCACGCCAGAGTCGCGGCGGGATGAGCGTGACCTCGCTCAACGACGGCCGGTGCGGATGGCCGTAGTACACCTGGATCGTCCGGCGGACTCGCTGCGTCTTCCGGATGGTGACACCGTGGAGCATGGCGCAGTTGAAGAGAATCGCCGACCCGGCACGCCCGTAGAAATGGACGACTCCCCGGCGTTCGACCTGCTCAGGCGGGTCGAGGATGTTGCCATCCGCCGGTTCCGGGCTGATCGTGAAGCAGTGCGTCGTCTCGTCCACGTCGTTCAGGTAATAGATCACTTGCGGATAATCGAGGTGAAGCGGGTGGTCGCGCCAGTGGGGGCGGTCCCGGTGCCACCCGGTGTCATGCGTCGTCTCGGAGGGCCCTCGGTGCCGCACCGCCAGTTCCTCGAAGCAGACTGGCCCGCCCATGAGGGCTTCGACCAGACTGAGGACACGGGAATGGTGGATGGCGACCTCGAAGACCGGCTCGGTCAGGAGCAGGTTGCAGTTATAATCCGGCGTCGTGGTCGTATACCACATGAACGGGTGCTGCTGCCGGTCCCGGTCGATCGCCGCGTTGAGTTGCGCGACCTCCTCCGGCGATAACACATCCGGCAAGATGACGTAACTCTGCGTCTGGAACGAGGCGATCTGGGCGTCCCGATCGTCCGGGGCCGGGATGGAAGGGTCGAGCAGTCGGGGCATGGGATTTTCGATTTTGGATTTTGGATTGAACTCTGCGCTGGATGACCGATCAACCGTCATGAAAATGCTATCGTCGCGTCCCTCTGTCAAGTCTGTAATTCTTTTCACTCTTCACTCTCACCTCCCGCTCCACGCGATCACGTCCGCAGCCAGGAGCGCCGCGATGATCGCAGCGTCACGCCAGCCGAACGGAAACCGGAGGTACTCTGTGCGTGTCCCCCGCATCCCGAACCCTTTCGATTCGAGCGCCATGGCGAGCAAATCCGTATCTCGAATCGCATAGATGAAGATGGGGACGAGCAGCGGGACGTATTTCCGGGCTCGTTGGAGGAGATGTCCGGTCTGGAGGTCGAGACCGCGGGATTGCTGCGCCTGGACGACGATCCCAATCCGGGTAAAGAACAGCGGGACTAAGCGAAACGCCAGCGACAGCGCGAAGCTGACGGGAAACGGCAGGCCGAGCGCGCGCAGGCCGAACGCGAATTCCTCGACTTTCGTGCAGGAGACGAAGACCATGCCGGACAGGAGCATCGCGTCCAACCGGATGCCCATCGCCAGGCCGTACTGGATCGACTCGCGCGAGAGCGAGAGCGGGCCGAACGACCAGAACGGGACGCCGACTCGCCGGAAGAGCGACCACGTGGTACTGCTGAACAGCATGATCGTCACGACGAGCGGCAGGATACGCCGAAGGTTGCTCAGGGAGCGCGACAGGACGGCAAGCCCCAGGACAAACCCCAGGCCCGGCAACTGTTCGGCCGGCGTGGTGAACGCGACGGTCACGACCAGGAGCAGAATCAGCCCGATGAGCTTGGTCGCCGGATGGAGCCGGTGCAGG
Organism: Candidatus Latescibacterota bacterium; assembly: GCA_016209865.1. Lineage (GTDB taxonomy): Bacteria > JAAXHH01 > JAAXHH01 > JAAXHH01 > JACQVL01 > JACQVL01. The sequence goes on from JACQVL010000218.1 coordinate 24,081, forward strand.
AAAGTGTTGTAAGGGAGGTAGAGGAACATAGGCTAATGAATTTTGATGAACAAATTCGGTAATCGATTGATTAATGGCGCGGCTGTAGGGGCGCAGGATTCTGCGCCCCTACTTAACCTCAACCTGACTTTTTTTATCGTGTCAAACACCCGTACAGCTCATCAACCGAGCGTACGGGAACGCCGAGCCTGGCGCCGAGCCGGACTGCCTCCGGCGCTTCCAGGGCGAGGTCAGCCAGCCGCGCCGGGTCTTTGAAACTCTCCCGGATGTCTCCATCGGCGACGATGCGGCCTCGCTGCATCATCACGCACCGGTGCGCGTACTCGGCGACGACCCACATCGAGTGCGTCACGATGATGATCGTCCGGCCCGTCTGGTTCAACCGGCGGATCAGGTCGAGGATCGACCGCTGTCCGTGATAATCAAGGCCGGTGGTCGGCTCATCAAGGATCAAGATCTCCGGGTCGGACGCCAGGACGGATGCGACGGCGAGCTGCTGCCGTTCCCCCTTCGTCAGGCTGAACGGGTCCTCGTCTTCCCGTCCGCGTAAGCCCACCACCTGGAGCGCCTCCACCACCCGCGCGTCGATCTCCGGCTCCGGGAGGCCGAAGTTCCGGGGGCCGAACGCGACTTCCTCCTGGACGGTGTTCGCAAAAATCTGGTGATCCGGGTTCTGGAACACGTACCCGACGCGCCGGCCGAGTTCGGCTAACGACCAGGAGGACGCCTCCCGGCCGAGCATCCGGATCGACCCTTTCGTCGGGCGCAACAGTCCGTTGAACTGTTTGACGAGGGTCGTCTTCCCGCACCCGTTCTGGCCGATGATGGCGACGAATTCTCCGCGCCGGATCGTCAGGGAGACGGCGTCCAGCGCGGCCGGCCCGGCGTCGTACTGATAGCTCACCGCGTTCACGTCGATGACCGGCTCGTGATCGGCCAGGTTGGAGATTGGTTGATGCAATCGCGCCACGGCGGCCGGATCGGCCCGCCATCCGGCATCCTGGATGATGTGGAACGCCGTGTCAACGTCGAGTCCGGTCGTCGGGAGGCCAAGCCGTCTGAGGAGGACGGTCGTCTGCAGCGGCCGGACCCCGTTTGTTTCGAGGAGGCCGGGGTCGCTCAGCAACTCCTGCGGCCGCTCATCCGCCAGGATGCGCCCTTCGCGCATCAGCACCAACCGGTCGGCCGTCAGCACATGTTCCGTCTCGTGCTCGACGAGGATGATCCCCTGGATTTCCTGGCGGAGCGCCCGCGCCAGATGAAAGACGTCCCGTTTCCCGATGGGGTCGAGGTCGGTCGTCGGTTCGTCCATGACCAGGATCATCGGCCGGCTGACGAGGATGGAGGCGATGGCCAGGCGCTGCTTCTCCCCGCCGGAGAGGGTGGACGGGTCACGGCCTTCAAACCCGGTCAGGCCGACCCGGCCGAGGGCCTCCCTGACCCGGTCCCTCATCTGTTCATACGGCACGGCGAAGTTTTCCAGGCCGAACGCGACTTCCAACTCGACATTCGTCGAGAAGAGTTGTGCCTCGAAATCCTGGAAGACGAGTCCCACCCGCCGGGCGACGTCGTACACCGGACGGCCGGTCATGCGTTCTCCCAGGATCGTCAGCTCTCCGGATAGGGTTCCCTTGATGAAGGCAGGGATGAGACCGTTCAGGCACCGGCAGAGGGTCGATTTGCCCGCGCCGGTCGCCCCGATGATGGCGGTGAACTCGCCGGCCTGATGGGTATAGGTGATGCCGTGAAGCGCCGGATGGGAGGCATGCCGGTAAGTAAACGAGAGGTCGCGGATGTGGAAGAGAGGCTGCACTACAGCAATAACGCTCCCACGACAAGCAGTCCGATCAGTGGCATCAGACTCGTGCCCACACTCGTTCCCCAGCGGGGAATATCGGAGAGCGAGAGCGACCAGTGCGCTCCGCCCGGCAGGTTCAGCGTGAACGTCTGGGATTCAGTCACCCCCAGGGAGATGACGATCCCCAGGATCAACCCGCCGAGCACGGCGCCCCAGAGGAACAGGTGGGCGAGGTAGGGAAGCCGTCCTCCCCACAGGTCTTCTGTCTCCATCACATCAGTGTACAGCAGACCCCAGCGTTTGATCCTCGGGTACAGGATGGGCAGGAGCAGGGGGCCGAGCAGGCTGGCGGTGACGAAATTGTTCAGTCCGATAAGCGGGCCGAGAATATGGAAGGGTACGAAGCCTAACATGTCCAGGCCCCAGCTAATCTGCACGGCACAGGCCAGGCTGGCCAGGAGGGAGACGATAAAATATCTGGCCAGCCGTCCGGCCGACCACGGGATGGGATCACTGCTCGACAGCGTGCGCCAGGCCCGGTAGGGGAAGTAGCCGTACCAGAAGTTCCCCAGCATCCCGAAATAACTGCCCAGCCCGGAGGTGCCCCCTAAGAGGTCGCCGATCAGGTTGCCGAAGGCGGAACCCCAGGCGGCGGCTGGCCCGAACATCAACGAACAGATCACCGGGAGAACGTTCGCGGGACGGAGTTCCGTGATACCAGGGATGAGAGGGAGGAGTTTGAACGGAATCAAAACGGCGGCATACAGTGCCGCCGTCAACGCCACCAGGACGACCATCCTGGTGTATTTCCACATTGTGATGACTTCCCGCACGGGCGATCTCCGGGACCGGCCGATTGCGGATTGCGAATTTGACGTCCAGACCTTCAGTCCACATTCCGCAATGGCATTACGCTTTCCTCGTCTGTTCCTCCAGCTTCCGGATCTCGTCACGGATTTGGGCGGCCAGCTCGTAGCGCTCTTCGTCGATCGCAGTCTGGAGCCGTCTGCGTAAGACCGCTAAGGGGCTGTCATCCTCGATCTCTTCGGCTTCACGGGCCTTCGCCTCAGCCGCCTTCACTTCCATCTTCTCAGCCGCCCCGAATTTGTCCTTCGGCATCTGATCACTCGCTTCGGTCCAGACCTCATCGGAGACGAAGATGGGGGCGCCGACCCGAAGGGCGAGTGCGATCGCATCACTCGGCCGGGAGTCGATCACGATCGAGTGCCCGTTCACATCCACGCTGATCTCGGCGTAGAACGTCGCATCCCGGAGGGCGGTGATGATGATGTTCCGGATTTTCGCCTGGAAGTGCTCAAAAATGGACTTCATCAAGTCGTGCGTCTGCGGCCGCGGTGGAGGAACTTCATCCGTGAGCTTCGTGGAGATCGCCATCGCCTCGGGAAGCCCGATGGTGAGGATCAGGATGCGTTCTTCCTGTTCATCGGTCAGCAGCAAAATCGGCGTCGTATTGATCGCATACGGTTGGGCCACCCCGTAGACTTTGACCTTAATCATCGTCAGGACCTTTCTCTCCATTCGTCCGGGGCCGGAGGTCACGACGCTCGCCGACCCGTGCCAGGATTTCATCGACGACGCTCATCGATGCACCCCTCCGAGTTGCTTCACCGAATGCTCCTCACCGTCACACGTCAGGAGCACCATCCGATTATTCTCGACCGTTTCCAGGTGGACAGGACGTTGCCAGACCTTATGGAGGTTCTTCAGGGTATCGATGGCATAATCACGCTTGAGATCGATGCCTTCGTGACGGTGCGTCAGGTACAATTCACCACGATTCCGGTAATTCCCGTCCGTAATATAAATAAAAGGCCGACCGAAATTGGTCAAGCTGAAAAGTAGTTTCTCCTTAATTTTTTTAAAATCCCGGTCAGCGATCTCATACCGCCCGGTTCGTTCGTTATACTTGTACGTGAACAACTTATGATCTTCACAGAACTCCGGGGTCAGGAACGTGTCGATGAACGTCACGTCGTTGTAGATCTTGCGGACCTCGAAGATCTTCTCCCGTCCGATCCCGGCGTGGGTGTTCCAGTTCCGGCGCGCGGCGCGGTCCTCACAGTCCTCGTACTCTTTCCCGAACCGGCCTTTGTTCCAGCGATCCTCGATGTCGAGGAGCAATTCGACGCCGAGCTTGTACGGGTTAAGCCGGCCCGGGCTCGTCCCCAGCGTCCCGGAGTGGTGGTCGGCATAGTCGACGATGTCCGCATCGCGCGCGAGCTTCTGGGTCATGATCGTGGAGTGCCAGTACGTCGCCCAGCCTTCGTTCATGATCTTTGTCTGGCCCTGCGGGGCGAAGTAGTAGCTCTCTTCCCGGATGATCGACAGGATGTCCCGCTGCCAGTTGTCGAGGGGCGCGTGTTCGATCAGGAAGAGCAGGAGGTCTTTCTCCGGGTTCCGGGGGAACTGCCTGTCCTTCTGCTCCTCCTCCTCCAGCTTGCGCCGCTGTTCTTCGATGAACTCAGGCGGGTTGATGAACGAGTCCATGTACTCTTTGCTGCGCAGCTTCTTCACCGTCCGGTCCTCGTCCTGCGGGTCGAACGTCGAATCCGGGACCTCCTCCCGCCGTTTGATGAACGGCGCGTGCCAGTCGATCAGGTCGTCGATGGAGAGGCAGCAGTCGAGGAACACTTCGACTTTCTCGGCGCCGTGCCGTTCGACGTGCCGACGGAGCCGGCTTCCGTGGTTGGCCATCTCGTCGATCATCTTCCGGTTCGTGTGGCCGAACCACATGTTGTTCTTGAAAAAATCACAATGTGAATACACATGGGCCATGACGATTTTTTGATCCACCAGGTTGTTCGATTCTAACAGGTAGGCATAGCACGGGTCGTTGTTGATGACCAGTTCGTAGATCTTCTGCAGGCCGTACGCGTACCCCTTGCTCATCCGCTCGTAGTCCATCCCGAATGTCCAGTGGGGATAGCGCGTCGGGAAGCCCCCGTAGCTGGCGATCTCGTTCATCTGCCGCCAGTCGACGACCTCAAAGATGCAGTCGAAGAAGTCGAGGCCGTACTCCCGGGCGTACTCTTCGACCTCGTACTTGATGAGTTTCAGCTCGGTCGGGAATTTTTTGACCGCGCGGGACACCGTCACCATGCCCTATTTCCCCTTCCGCAAGAACGCCTTGATCGAGTCATAGATGCCGTCGCGACTGGTGATCCGGGACATCGCTAAGTTGTCTGCATCGGCTAAGGCGTGTTCCAGGCTGGAGAAGAAGTGCCCCCCGCCGTAGATGCTCTCCACCTGACCGTAGCAGAACAGGTTGCATTTGCGGAGGAGCTGAGTGGACAGCAGCTCGATGCACTGGTCGTCATCTTCCCCCCAGTTGTCCCCGTCGGAGAAATGGAACCCGTAGACATTCCAGTCGGACGGGTTGTACTCCTGGTCGATGATCTGGTGGCACAGTTTGTAGACGGAGGAAATCATCGTCCCCCCGCTCTCCCGTGTGGTGTAGAACATCTTCTGGTCGACTTCGCGGGCGACCGCGTCATGGATGAGGTACCGGGAGATCAGGCCACGGTAGTGAGCGCGGAGCCAGGTGTCGATCCAGAACGACTCGATCCGGACGATCTCCTTCTGTTCATCCGACATCGACCCGGAGACGTCCATCATGTAGAAGATGACGGCGCTGCTCTGCCGGCTCTGCGAGACTTGCCAGGATCGGTACCGCTTGTCTTCCCGGATGGGGATGACCAGGGGGTCCTCGTAGTTGTAGATCCCTGAAGAAACCTGTCGCTTCAGGGCTTCTTTGTACGTCCGTTTAAAATGGCGGAGGGATTCGGGGCCGGCCTGGCGGATACCGATGTACTTCTTTTTCTCGTCGATGATGTTCTGTTTGCCTTTGGGCTTGATCCGGGGGAGTTCGAGCTCTTCCCCCAAGATCTCCGCCAACTCTTCCAGGGTCACGTCCACTTCGACCAGGTGTTCGCCCGGCGCGTCCCCCGCGCCCATGTTCCCCGGCTCATCCCCGACGCCGATGGGCGTACCCGACTCCCCGTCCCCCTGGCCGACGCCGCCCACCTTCTTCGCCCCGTATACGAAATGGGGGATGTTGATCTGAGGAATCGGGATGCTGACGAGGTCTTTCCCCTTCCGGCCGATCATCTCGCCGTGGGTGATGTATTTCCGCAGTTCCTTCTTGATCCGGCCGCGCACCATCTGGCGGAAGCGACCGTGGTCTTGTTCGATGCGAGCGATCATCGCCGGACATCACCCCGCGCGAAGATGCTGGCGACGTAGTGCAGCACGTCCGTCGCGCAGACATCGCAGTAGCCGTAATCGTTGACGAGGCGGGCTTTGACGACATCGATCTTCTCCTGCGTGTCCTTGTCGACGACGCTGGAGATCAGACTGGTGAGCTTGATCGAGTCCTTCTGGTCCTCGAACAGCTTTAACTCCAACGCTTTCTGGAGCCGTTCATTCGATTTGTAATCGAATGTCTTCCCGTTCAGCGCGAGCGCGCCGATGTAGTTCTTGTTCTGGCCGCGGAAGTCGTCCTTCCGGCTCTCCGGGATGTCGATATTCTCCTCGATCGACCGCATCAGGCGCTCATCCGGTTCTTCC
>JACQVL010000219.1 GCA_016209865.1 Candidatus Latescibacterota bacterium
GGAAGATCGTCGTGAATTCACGGGTGTGCGAGTCGTAGCTTGGATGCACCACAGGTCGGCGAATGAGGTATATTGCTGGGGAGTAATGTAGGGGAACCTTCTTGTCTGTCAAGCAAAAACTCGTTCTATCTCTTGGCACACGAAAAAACCGGCCTCTCGTGCGCCGGTTTTTCTTTCATTTCCGCCTCCCTTCCGCGCCGATGAGGTTTCCGGCTCCCGTCTCTTCAGCTACGCTTCATACAGGTCGACCGCCGTCTGACCGCGTGCGAACCGCAGGGCGGTCTGTGAGGCGGATTGGCTGCCCGTCCGCTTGCGCACGTCGGTCGCCCAGCGGGCAAGGCCGATGAGCAATTGGTGACGGGCAGGATGGCCTTCGCACCCCTTCCACTCGTCAAACACCGTCCGCAGCGTGTGGAGGAGGTTCCAGCCGTTGTCGTCTTTGAGGATCGACTGCCCCATCTCCAGTAACAGACGATGGCCAGAGAAGCCGGCGTTCAGATACTCCCGCGTGTGCTGTCCAACCTCGCGGACCTGGATGGCCTCGATGGAGTCCAGCACGACCCGGAGCGCGGCGTCTTCGTCCGGTGCTTCCGATTTGGTGGTCCCCAGGGGTTCAGTTAAGGAACGCGGGGCGATGTTGAGCCAGCGGTCGCTGAAGAATTGCCAGGCGACGTGGTACAGCGCCCGGGCCCCCACCGTAAAACCGCCGTAGCGAAGCGCGGTCCGAACCGACGAGGCCAGCGTCATTTCCCGGCCCAGATTCCACCAGCCGGGGCTCATCGTCACCGGCGTCCGGGCCATCCGGTCGGCGGCCAGGAGAACCATCGTGGTGACGATCCGGTCGATATCGGCTCCAGCGTTCAGGGCGTCTGAGACGGCGGTAAATGTCTTCGTCAGATCCCCGCTCACCAGTCCCTCGGCCAACGCGTCTTCATCGTATTCAGCGGCCGAATCGGCGGGCGTCTGTGAAGCCAGATGATCGATCAACCGATTGATCGGGTCGAACCTCTTCATCGCCGCCAGCCGGAGTTCTTCCGGCGCGCCCCGACCCCGGCCGAGCATCTTCGCGGCCAGGTTACAGACGAGTTCTTCGACCTGATCCCATCCAAACTCTTCGAGCAACTCAGCCAGAGACCCCAAGTGTAAGAGGTTATCGGAGTAGCCCAAGAAGAAGGGTTCGACGGCGCATTCATAGAGCAATGGCAGGATGTGCTCATCGTGGCCACCGCGCCGTCGTGCGGTGATCAGACACTTCTCGATCCCCTCCCACATCTTGTCTTCTGAGAACACACGAATCCAGTGAGAGAGCTTCTCCCAGGTCACCGGCGAGGGCAACGACTGGATCGCCGGCCGATCTCCCGCACGGCCTGACGCGCCCCGGGCCGCCATCATCAGCGGAATCAGTCGATCATCCGGCTCGTAGTGCCGCGCCACTTTTACCCCATTGACCATCAGAGCGACCTGGTTTCCCCCGTCGGCGTCCCGTTCGGTGGCGATGTGCCGGCCCATGTGCTGCACGAGCATCTTCAACGTCTCCTGCTCGGACACTCCTTTCGCGAGCATGATGGCGATGGCCTTCGACAGGGTCCAGGTATCCGTACTCAGCAACCCTTCTTTCAGCAGGAGCACGTGAGCATCCTTGCGTTTTGACCCCCCGCCGCGTACGTTGATGTAGATGGTGCCATCGCGAACATCGACGGGGAAGGTGTCGAGGTCATCACAGCCGCCGGTGAAACACCCGCCGCCGGCCATATCGTAGCTCCACCCATGCCAGTCGCAGGTCAACACCCCATGACGGACCCGTCCCCGCGTCAGGGGATAGCCCATGTGCGGGCACTGGTTGTCCGTCGCGTAGACACGGCCCTGGTGCTGAAACAGCGCGATGCTGCGCCCTTCGACTTTGACCGCTTTGGGAGTCCCTTCAGGGACATCCGTGAGGTCAGCCACTTTGACGAAGTTGGAGGGTTTGCGTGGCATCGGGATTCTCCTTTGTGAGCGACCTTGTAGGGGATTGCCTGCCGTGACCATCCCTGTATCCTGTGCGTGCCAAAAGCAAGGCAACCACACAGGGCTGCTCCTACTCCTCAAACACCTCTACCGTCGTTTTCCCCTCCGCAAAGCGCATCGCGGTCGTGGCGGCGGATTGGCTATCCTTATTGGTGCGGATGTCGGTCGCGTAGCGGGCAAGCCCGACCAGGAGCTGGAACCGAGCGGGATGTCCGGCGCCCAGGGCGGGGTCCGAACCGTGACACTGCTCCCATTCGTCGAAGACGATCCGCAGCGTGGGCAAGAGCTGCCTGCTGGTGTCATCCCAGAGGATGATCCGTCCCATCGCGTGCAACAACGTCTGCCCGGAGTATCCGGCGTTGAGATACCCCAGCACCTGCCGACCCACATCCTGCACGTTCAACGATTTGATGGAGTCGAGAATCACTCGCACGCCGGTCGCCTCGTCCGGTACGTTGAGTTTCTCGCCGCTGAGCGGTTCCGTGAGGGGCCGTACCGGAATGTTGAGCCAGCGGTCGGCAAAAATCTGCCAGGCCGCATGGAAGAGACCTTTCGCGGCCACGGTCGCTCCTCCACACCGTTGAGCGGTCCGTAGCGATGCCGCCAGGTGGAGTTCCGTCGTTAACGCGCCCCAGCCAGCATCGACGTTCACCGGTGTCCGCGCCATCCGATCCGCCGCCAGGAGCACCAGGGTGGTGACGAGACGATCCAGCCTGATATCGGCAGCCAGGACGGTTCCGATCGCGTCAAACGACTTCTGGATGTTCACGCTCCCTACGGCACTCACGAAAGCCTCTTCATCGTATTCAATCCTCTGGTTTGCAGACGCATGCGAGGCGGCTTCCTCGATAGACGGCACCATAGACGTCATCATGCTCACCGCATCCCTGCGGAAGCGCTCTGGCTCGCCCCGCCGGCGCCCGACCAGCTTGGCCCCCAAGTTGAAGATGAGCTCGGATGACTCCTTCCAGCCGAACAGATCGAGGACTTCCGAGAGGTATCCGAGCGAGATCAGGTTGTCGGCAAACCCGAGGAAATACGGCTCAACCGCACATGCAAAGAGCAATGGGAGGATCATCTCCCCATCGCCCTGATGGTGTGCGGTGAAGAGGCATCGTTCGATCCGGCCACTCTGGGCATCATGGGAGAACATCCGCACCCAGCGATCAATCTTGTCCCGATCGACAGGCTCCGGCAGCGGTACGACCTCCAGTCGTTCCGCCGCCTGGCCGGCCGCAGAGCAAGCGGCGGTAGTCAGCGCAATCAGGCGGTCGGCGTCTTGATACCGTCGCCCCACGTTGAGGCCGTTGATCAATCGAGCCACATCCTTCCCACCGTCCGCCTCATGCGAACTGACGATGTGCCGCCCGATATGCCGGAGGATCAACTGTACGATGTCGTCTTCTGCGACGCCGCCCTTCAGGAGCAACGCGATCGCCTTGGAGATCGTCCACCGGTCTTCACTCAGCAGTCCTTCCCACAGTAAACGGAGATGCTCATCCCGGCGCCTGTACTGGGAATCGCCGACCTGAATCCAGATTTCACGGCCCCGAATGTCAACCGGAAACGTCTGTAAATCGTCGCACTCCGAGTTGAAACAGCCGCCTCCTTCCAGGTCGAAACTCCGGCCGTGCCAGTCGCAGGTCAGGATGCCGTGCCGAACGACACCCCGCGTCAAGGGATACCCCATGTGCGGACACTGATTCTCCGTCGCATAGACCCGACCATCGATGTTGAACAGCGCGATGCTGCGCCCTTCCCCTATCCGGATCGCTTTCGCCTCACCGGCTGGAACATCGCTGAGGGAAGCCACGCATCTCCACTGCGGCGCTGGGCTGGACATCACAGCTTTACTCCTTTCGTCGTCGGGCGTCGATGATGACCCTCTCCTGTTAAAAAAAAGGACTGTCTTAGGACTGGATGCACGTCTGACCATCATCCTTCGTCCTGAGACAGTCCCTTGAGGACTTACGCGCCCTCTCTGAAGAGGCCAATGCAGTTGCCCGCCGGATCACTGAACCATGCGAAGCTCCCGGTGTTGGGAATCGGGGTGGGCGGGACGATCGTCTTTCCTCCGACACTCTCTATCTTCTTCAGGTAGGCCTCCAGGTCGTCAACCTGCACGTAGAACGTCACCCAGGAAGAGGGACCATTCGGGATCGACCCGGAGATACCGCCACCGATGCCACGTTCCGCCGCTTCCACCAGTCCATAATGCATCTCATCATGGCTGTGAATCTTCCAGTCGAAGACCTGCCCGTAGAACCGCTCAAGCTGCTTGCGATCGTTCCCCCCGACCTCGAAATGCACGACAGGGTGTCCCATACTTCGGCTCCTTTCTGGGCTTATGCGATAGCGACCGGTGTCGCGGTGATGCGGCGGTCGACGGTGAGCTTGACCGCCCGTTTCGGTGAGATCGTGAGATGGCCTTCGATCCGCTGCTTCGCTTCGTGATCGACGATGAACACATCGAGCGATTCTTCATGCTGGCGCTCGCTGACCTCGATGAGGAGCGTTTCGCCCTCGACGTAGACACGCATCTGGCCCTCCCTGGCGGCACGGTTTTCACGGGATCGGTTGGAGAACGGAGTATCTATACACAAGTATAGTAAACTTATGTATTGTTGTCAAGAATTTTTTCGAGGGGTAGGGCAATTTTTTTAAACCAATTGGATTCGGACTGTATCTTATAAGCACATTCCACGGAGTACATTCCACTCCTGAACCATTTCGTCCACGCTGTGGAGACCATCTTGGAGCGTGAACGCCTCGGTATCGCGCAAGAGATAGAACTGATCCAGCAGGCCCAACGCGGGAACCGGACCGCGTTCGAGCATCTGTACCGACACCACGTCGGCCGCGTCTATGCCATCTGCTTGAGGCTCTCCGCCGACGCGGATCAGGCGGAGGAGTTGACGCAGGAGGTGTTTATCCGGGCGTGGCAGACGCTGTCCTCGTTCCGGGCGGAGAGCGCCTTCTCCTCCTGGCTGTACCGTCTCGCCGTGAACGTCGCGTTCATCGACCGGCGGTCGCGACAGCGTCATCTGGCGAGAGTCACGGTCACCGACGACCTGTCGCCCTACGACCAGGAGGATAGCCAGGCCTCCCCAGGGATAGGGCTTGACCTCGAACAGGCGATCGCCGGGCTGCCGCCGCAGGCCCGGCAGGTCTTCGTGCTCCACGATATCGAAGGGTACCGGCACGAGGAGATCGCCCGGCTCATGGGACTGGCGACGGGAACATCGAAAGCCCAGTTACACCGGGCGCGAAAACTGCTGAGGGAGGTGCTCGAACGATGAACTGCGCTGAGGTGGATGATCGTCTGCATGCCTACATCAACGGGGACTTACCGAATGCAGAACGGCAGGTGGTCGAGGGGCATCTCGAACGGTGTCTGGACTGTCGCGCAGAGGCCGACCTCCTGCGCTCACTCATAGCCGATGTCGAGGCGCTCCCGACGCGCGTGCAACCCGCGCATGACCTCTGGCCGGCGGTCGAGGCACGGATCGAGAGGGATTCGATGACGAGACCCTGGTGGAAAACCGTCTTGCAGCGCGCTTCGAAGAACGGAGTCTATCGGGATCAGCGTGATTTTGCCGTCAGACTTCTTCATCCCCGGCGCCGATCTGCCTGGGCGGTTCGCGGGGTGCTGGCGGCGGCTGTGATCCTCCTGATGATGGCGGGAGTCTGGGTGCTCACGCGATCGTCACGAGGCGCATGGGAGGTGGCGCGCCGTACCGGGACACCCAGGATTGGAGCAGACCGGATGGAGGCCATCGATCGTCTTCAGGTGGGAGAGTGGGTGGAGACGGATGATTCCTCACGGGTGACGATCAAGGTCGGGACGATCGGACAGGTGGACCTCGACCCGAACACCCGCGTCCGTCTTGTCGAAACCCGCCTGACCGAGCACCGCCTTGCCCTGGATCGGGGGACGCTGCACGCGAGGATCTGGGCCCCCCCGCGCCTCTTCTTCGTCGAAACGCCGTCCGCCGTGGCGATCGACCTCGGCTGCGCGTACACCCTCGCCGTGGATGACACCGGCCGCGGGCTGCTGCACGTCACCGCTGGCCAGGTCGAGCTCGAACGGGATGGCCGGACGTCGGTCGTCCCCGCTGGCGCGCTGTGCGAGACGCGGCCGGGGATCGGTCCCGGCACCCCTTTCTCTGAACAGGCATCCGGAACGCTCCGGCGCGCGCTGGCCCTGTTCGATTTTGAGAAGGGGGGAAATGGGGCGCTCACGACCGTCCTCGCTGAGGCGCGCGAACACGATGCGCTCACCCTTTGGTCCCTGTTCTCCCGCGTGGATTGGGCCGCACGCGGCCGGGTGTATGATCGCATGGCCATGCTCATCCCGCCGCCGGAAGGCGTCACACGGGACGGCGTGCTGAGACTCGACCGGCGCATGCTCGACCGCTGGAACGAGCATCTCGGCCTATGAAGAGGAGGAAGTCTATGACCCGTTTTGCGGTCCTGGCTGTGTTCGTCTCGATGGGCTGGGCGACTCAACTCAACTCACAAAGCCCGTTGTTTGCGCCCGCGCCCGCCTCGCCCGTCACAGTCGGGCCGGGATCGGGTACAGTTGTGCTTGCGGATATCAACCGCGACGGGCATCTCGATCTGCTCACGAAGCATTTGCTGAATCAGAGCGTGGCCGTGCGGCTTGGCGACGGCAACGGGCACTTTGCGCCGGGTGCCGAGCGGCCGATGAGTTTCGGCTACCAGCCGGGAGCGATCGCGCTTGGTGACGTCAACAACGACGGAATTCTTGACCTGGGCGTCACGAGCAGAGATAGCGTCAGAGAGAACGTCGCCATCTTCCTGGGCAACGGCAGGGGCGGCTTCAGTCTGGCCTCCGGGTCGCCCTTCGCCGCGAGTGCGTCCACCAAGGGGTACAAGCCCAGTCTTCGTTTTGTGGACGTCAACGAGGATGGAAAGCTGGACATCGTCAAAGCGAATGGCCGGCGGAACACCATCGAGATCCTTCTTGGAAACGGTCGCGGAGGGTTCTCCCCAGGACCGATTGTGAGGCTGGAGCCTGGTCAAAACTTTTATTCCTTCGAGATTGGCGATGTTGACGGAGATGGACATCTTGACGTGGTGACCGCGAGCAGTCCGGGGCCAGGTCTGGGGACCGGCCGCGTCATGACGAAGCATGGGGACGGGAAAGGCAACTTCAGGGACGCGTCTGGTTCACCGTTGTCCGTCCCACCGGATCCGCGCGTCGGGACGCTCGCGGATGTGAACGGCGATCGACGTCTTGACATCGTGCTCAGCCACGGCGACCGCAGCCTTCTGAGCGTCCTGTTGAACGACGGCCACGGCATGTTCACGCCTGCGCCTGGTTCACCACTGAACCTTTGGAATCAGACATTTGTCGTGGTCGTCGCCGATGTCAACCAGGACGAGAAGGCCGATCTCCTTGCAGCAACAGTCAATAGTCGCACCGCGCCGTTCGAATCAAGAATCGTGGTTCTTCTTGGCGCCGGCCGCGATGGGTTCGCGCCCGCGCCCGGCTCGCCGTTCCGCGCCGGACCAGGCGCCTACCACCTCACCGTGGGGGACGTCAACGAGGATGGCAAACTCGACGTCGCGGCCTCCAGCTTTGAGGGCAACGCCGTGACCGTGCTCCTGGCTCGATAACGTCTGGCCGGTGAGTCCGAATGGATCACGCGAGCGACACCAGAGCGCCGACGAGCGTCCGGCTTCGCGTGAGGGCGTCAAGCGGGTCTGGCAGCGCGGGACTCAGCTCAAGGCTGACCGCCCCGGCATAGCCGATGCCGTCGAGCGCCGCGAACGTGCGGCGCAGGGTCTCCACCGTCAGCACGCCATCCGTCAGCGCTACGTGCAGGTCGTTGCGGCCATCGTTGTCGTCCAGGTGGACGTAGCCGAGGCATGGTCCGGCATCCGCGATGATAGCAGCCGGGTCTTCTCCGGACATCTGCGCATGGCCGATGTCGAGGAGAAGGGACAGGCCGGGATGGCCGATTGTCCGCAGAAAGGCGAGGGTGGCCGCGGCGGTGGGAAGGGCTGAACCGGGAAAGTGCTCGACGCAGAGCGTGATGCCGAGGGCTGAAGCCCGGTCCGCCGCGGCGATCAGCGACCGGGCGTAGCGGTCGAGCGCCTCCTGGCTTCCATCCTTTCCGGGGACGAGGTAGGCGGCGGTCGCGCCAAGCTCTGCGCCGCAGGTCAGGACTTGCCTGGTGTACGTCAACGCCTGCGCGATGGCGTCCGCCTCCGGGTTGTCGAGCGCCGCGCCATCCGGCAGTCCGAACGACGCGGCCACGCACGAGACGCGCAGGCCGAGCGCCCGGACGCGCGCGCGCGCCGCCTCGGACGTGAACCCGTACGGCCGGACGTCGATCCACCGGAAGTCCGCGTCCGCGAGCCGAGCGACCACGTCATCGTCTGAACCGGAGAGCGCCCAGGTACAGCAGGAAAGGATCACGGAAAAGACTCCTTTCTACGATCATCTCCGAAATCTTCCCTGTTCCATATCCTTGACGAACTGGATCAGGTCGCGGAAGTAGACGTCCTGGTCATCGTACATCGACAGATGGCTGCCGTTCTCGCAGACCGAGACACGGGAGGTGGGAATGAGTTTGCCCATTTTTTGAATGTCCTCAACCCGCATCGTGTCGTGTCGCGCGCCGGACAGCAGGGTTGGGACGCGGATGGCGGGCAGGTTGTTCCATCGGTCCCAGTCCTTGAACGTCCCGTTGACGACGAATTCATTCGGCCCCTGCATCGTGTTATACACCGTGGTATTCAGATGTCGGATCATCCGAGTGACCGGTTCAGGCCACGGATCGAGCCGGCAGAGATGCCTGGCGTAAATCTGCGTGAACATGACTTCCTCGTATTCGGGCGCTGTATACTCCCCTTTCGTCTCGTATTTCTCCAACACCTTGATGATGTCCGGGGGGAGTTTCCGGCGCAGCTCGTTGATATACTCGACATAGGCCGGGATGCTGGCCGTCATGTTGGAGATGATCAGTCCTTTGAGATGGGACTGATACTTCAAGGCGTACTCGATGGCTAACATGCCGCCCCAGGAC
>JACQVL010000214.1 GCA_016209865.1 Candidatus Latescibacterota bacterium
AAGATGTTAGCGGATATGACCGTCTACGCCCAGGACGACGCTCTCTTGATCGACACCGAGCCTGGCATGAGCCAGACGCTCTCCCAGCTCCTCGACCGTTATCTGCTGATCGATGACGTCACGATGGCGGATGTCACGGATCACCTCAGCCTGATTGCCGTCCACGGCCCGCGCTCGACCGACCTTCTTGCGGCCCTCATCGGGCCGTTCTCCCCGCTCAACGTGCCCCAGCATCTCACGCGCGACGTTCACGGCATCCCGCTCCTTATCACCCGGACGAACCGGACGGGAGAAGCCGGGTACGACCTGTACGTGCCTCCGGAGCACGCGGGGACGCTCTGGTCGGCCCTGCTGGATCGGGGACGCCAGTTCGGGGCCCGGCCGGTCGGACTGGACGCGCTCGACGTCCTCCGGGTCGAGGCGGGGATTCCTCAGTATGGCGTGGACATGAACGACAACATCATCCCGGTCGAGGCGCGGATCACCGAACGGGCGGTCAGCTTCACGAAGGGCTGCTACATCGGCCAGGAGACGGTCGCGATGATCACCTACCGCGGCCGGCCGAACAAGCTGCTCGTCGGGCTGCGCGTCGAGGGCGAAGCCATGCCCGCGCGCGGGTCGAAAATCCTGAACGAGGGGCAGGAGGTCGGCTGGGTCACGAGCGGGGTCCGGTCGCTCTCCCTCGACGGAGTGATCGCCCTCGGTTATGTGAAACGGAACTACACCGAGTCTGGAAATCATCTCACGGTCGTAGTGGGGGAATCAACCGTCGGAGCAGAAGTCGTGGAGTTACCATTTTATCGCCCCCAGAGAAGCGAGGCGTCATAGAAGGAGGTGCCGATGTACACCGCCGTCCTGGACATCCACTCCCTCATCCGCTGGCTGGTCATCCTGTTCGGACTTCTGGCCATCGTCCGGGCGTTCCGTGGCTGGTTCGGCCGGAAGGAGTGGCGTCCCCAGGACGATCGCGTCGGGCTGTGGTTCACGGTCAGCCTGGACACTCAGACCCTTTTCGGCATGCTCCTTTACCTCTTCTTCAGCCCCATCACGACCAGCACCTTTCAGAACTTCGGGACGGCGATGGCTGACTCGGAGCGGCGCTTCTGGGCGGTCGAACACATCACGATGATGGTTCTCGCCCTGGTGTTCGCCCATATCGGGCGGGCGTTGTCGAAGAAGGGCAACGTCCCGGCTCGCCGGCATCGACAGGCCGCGTTCTTCTACCTCATCGCCATCCTGGTGATCTTCTTCGGGGTTCCCTGGCCGTTCTCCAGACAGGCCCGCCCGCTGCTGCCGTTCTTGTAAATGCATTCCGTGGAGCTTTCTGATGAGTAGTCCTTCCCCCGATCGCCCGTCCATCGTCGTCGTCGGCAGTGCGAACACCGACATGGTCATCACCGCGCCCCGGATTCCGTCGCCGGGGGAGACGATCTTAGGGACGTCGTTCGTGATGGCGCCGGGCGGCAAAGGGGCGAATCAAGCAGTGGCGGCGGCACGACTCGGCGCGGCGGTGACGTTCGTCGCCCGCGTTGGGACAGACCTGTTCGGGTCTGAGGCGATCGCCGGCTATCAGCGAGACGGGATCGACACGGCGTTCATCGTCCGCGACCCGGACGCGCCATCCGGGATCGCCATGATCGTCGTCGATGCGCATGGGGAGAACGCGATCGTCGTCGCCTCCGGCGCGAACATGCGGCTCACCCCCGCCGACGTCGACCGGGCGGAGCACGCCATCGCGGAGGCCGACCTGCTCATCCTCCAGCTTGAAGTCCCGGATGAGACGGTGCGGCATGCGGTCGAACTCGCTACCGCGCACCGCATCCCTGTCATCCTCAACCCGGCCCCCGCCCATCCGCTCGACGATGCCCTGCTCCAGCAGGTCGAGTACCTGACGCCGAACGAGACCGAAGCGCGAATCCTGACCGGGATCGACGTCGTAGACGATGCGTCCGCGGATCGCGCGGCGCGCACGCTGCTGGGTCGCGGCGTCCGCACGGTCGTCCTGACCTTAGGCGCCCGGGGGGCATGGCTGGCGACGGACGGGGGCGGCCGGCTGATCCCGACAGCGCGCGTGCAGGCGGTCGACACGACGGCGGCGGGGGACGCGTTCAACGGGGGACTGGCCGTCGCCCTGGCCGTCAGACACACGCTCGATGAAGCCGTCCGGTTCGCCAACCATGTCGGCGCGTTAGCGGTCACGAAGCTGGGCGCGCAGCCGTCAATGCCGACACGGGACGAGGTGGACGCGTTCATGGGCGACTGATCGCGCTCCTACATCTGATCGTTTTTAACGCCTCACCGGAACCAGTCGTAATGGAGTCCCAGGGAACGGTCCGGGAGCGGCAGAGCGATGTGGGCGCCGCCCTGGGCGGACGACAGCTTGAGGGCGATCTCCACCTCCAGGGCGATGGTCACCCGGCGGCCCGAGTTCTTGGGCTCGTCGAGCGTGCCCGCCAAGCAATCGAGGACATCGGCCACGCAGTAGACGGCCCCGTAGGGCGGGACGAATTGAGGTTTGGGCCAGGGCATCTCCACCCGCCGCGTGCCGTCCGGGGTCTCCACATCCTGCCACAGCCTCCATCCGGAATAATAGTCGAACAGGATCTCCCCCGACGTCCCGTTCAGGCGCACGCCCGGCGCGCCCTGCCGGAAGTGGACGACCAGGCCATCCTCCGTCTCCATCATCCCCTGGCCGATGAACTCATCGCTGCCGGATTCGCGGCGCGGTGAGTCTCCTGTGCCGACGACCCAGACGGGACGGCTGTTGAGGAAATAGGACCAGTTCTGGTGCTGGGCAAACGGCCCGCCGGCCTCGACGGAGAGGAGCTGGCCGATCGCGCCGCTCTTCACTAACGCCTTCGCCCGGCCGAATGACGGATGCGTCGTGGTGATCGCCCCACAGCACAGGGGGACTCCGGCGTTCGCGCACGTCTGCACCATCCGGTCCGCTTCTTCCAGGGTGTGCGCCATGGGCTTTTCAGTCACGATGCCCTTCGCGCCCTCTTCCACCGCCCGGCAGGTCAGGTCCGGCCGGTATTTGGTGTTCGTGCAGACCGCGACGAGGTCCGGTCGTTCCTGGCGCAACATCTCGACTGCGTCGGTGTAGACCGCCTGGATACCGTACCGTTCAGTAAACGCCTGCAGACGCTTGGGATCGCGGTCCGCCCCGGCGATCAACTCGACTTCAGGCCGGCTCGACAGCGCTTCGGCATAGGAGGAGGGCAGTCCCTCCTCGCCGGGGTGATCATGATAATAAAACTGCCGATGGATGTTCAGCGGCGGCGTGGGACGATCGATGTCGTCGATCTCGAACCGGTCGGGGATGCGCGTGGCCAGGTCGTAGAGCAGTCCCATCCACCCCAGACCGATGACGGCAGCGCGGTACTGTGCCATGAGGGGCCTCCAGCAGGATAGAATTCTGTTGACGTGGTCTCTGAAGAGCAGTAATCTCGTTTTTCATCCACGCGACGGCTCCGCCATCGTAGTTCTGGCTTTCTTCACCTCTTCGGTCAAAGGAGCACCATCCTATGGGCATCTACGAGGAATTGGGCGTGCGCCCGGTGATCAACGCGGCCGGGACGGTCACCCGGTACGGGGGTTCGCTGATGGCCCCTGAACTGTTCGATATCATGCGTGAAGCGTCCCAGCAGTTCTGTCTGCTGGATGAGTTGCACGAGAAAGTCGGCCAGCGGATCGCCGCCATGCTCGACGTGGAAGCGGCGTACGTGACGGCGAGCGCGGCGTGCGGCCTGGTGCTGACGACCGCCGCCTGCATGGCGGGCACCGACCCGACGAAGATCAAACAACTGCCCGACACGACCGGGATGAAGCACGAAGTCGTCATCCAGAAGATCCACCGAATCGCCTACGACCAGGCCATCCGCATGGCCGGCGCGACTCTGGTCGTCATCGACGATCAGGGAATGCCCCCGACGGAAGCGATGCGAAACGCCATCAACGAGCGCACGGCCGCCATCTTCTACATGGCCACCTCCATGCGCCACCCGGCTTCAATCCCGTTCGAGGAGGTCGTCGCCATCGCCCGGCAGGCGTCTGTCCCGGTGATCGTCGACGCCGCCTCGGAGTGCCCGCCCGTCTCCACGCTCACGCGCTTCTACCGGGCCGGGGCGGACCTGGTCATCTTCAGCGGCGGCAAGAGCCTGATGGGGCCGCAGTCGACCGGCCTCGTCATCGGGCGCAAAGACCTGATCGCGGCGTGCGCCGCCAACGGCAACCCGTTCGCCACGGTCGGTCGGCCGATGAAGGTGAGCCGCGAGGAGATCATCACGTTCATGAAGGCGCTGGAGCGTTACCTGACGCGCGATCACGACGCGGATAGGGCACGCTGGGAGGCGCAGTTACGGTTCATTGAAGACGCGCTCGTGGGCATCCCGCACGTGACGCTCGGTCGGGTGACGAAGAGCGACACGTACACCGTGCCCCTCCTCTCCATCCGGCTGGACGCAGAGACCGGCCTCACCAGAGAAAGGATCGCCGAGGCGCTCCGAGAAGGCGAGCCGCGCATCGTCGTGGGGATGCATTTCACCCAGGATAGCGTCGTCATCAACCCTCACATGCTCCAGCCCGGCCAGGAACGGATCGTGGCCGGCCGGTGCCGGGAAGTGCTGACCTGGCGCGGCTGAGGACGATCTCAGGGTTGTCGCCTACATCCAGTCTCACTCCAGCTCGTTCGCCGTCTCCTGAATCGCCTGCCAGGCGTGCTCCACATGGCGCGCCTCGGTCGAGGTCTGGCCGACACAGAACCGGAGGGTGTACTGCCCGTTGAGGGTCGTATGGGTGAGGTACAGACCTCCACTCTGGTTCAGGCGGTCGAGCAGCCGCTGATTGACGGCAGACCCGCCCACATGCCGGAAGCACACTAAGTTCAACGGGGGCGGGACGGCCAGCTCGAACCGGGCCGACGCATCAACCCACCGGGCGAACTGCTGCGCCAGGTCGATATGACGCCTGATATGATGGCGCAATCCTTCGACCCCGTAATGTCGGATGACGAACCACAGCTTCAGGGCGCGGAAACGCCGGCCCAGTTGGATGTGCCAGTCCCGGTAATCGATGACCGTTCCCGACTCCGTGGCCTTGTTGCGCAGGTACTCCGGGAGAAT
>JACQVL010000224.1 GCA_016209865.1 Candidatus Latescibacterota bacterium
GCTACCAGCCCCTCCCAGAAGTCGGCGAGCCAGACGATATCGCCAACGCGGCGCTTTATCTGGCGTCGGACGAAGCCCGATTCGTTACCGGCGCGAACGTCGTCGTGGACGGCGGGCTGACGGTCAGGATGCCGAAGAACGACGACCCGTACGCCCGGGCGCGCGAGACGAGCGCCCGGATCGAGGCATGGATCAAGGAGAGGTCATGAAGATCACACACGTTGAACGCATCGTCGTCGATGTGCCGTTCACTCCCCGGCAGGCCCGGATCACCGAGCGGACGGTGTATAACTGGTCGATCTTCGAGTTGTGCAAAGTCACGACCGACACGGGCCTGGTCGGCTGGGGGGAGACGGTCATCCACTATACCTGGGCGCGGGTGACGGACGCGTCGGCACAGCGGGTGGTGGGGAAAAGTCCAGCGGAGTTGATGCACGATGATTCCTTAGGGGCGGGCCTGCAGATGGCGCTGTTCGACGTGATCGGGAAAGCCCTTGGGGTGCCGTGCTACCGGCTGATGGGGCCGAAAGTCCGCGACTGGGTGCCGATCTCCTGGTGGTCGAATGAAGCGTCCCCGGACGACTGGGCAGAAGAGGCGAACGAGGCGGTGGAGAAGGGATACACGAGTTTCAAAGTAAAACAACGCCCGTGGCGGGATATCTTCGCCCAGGTGGAGGCGATCAGGCGGGTCGTGCCGCCGCAGTTCAAGCTGGACATCGACGCCAACGGCACGATGCACAACGCGGCGACGGCGATGCCCATCATGACTCGCCTCGCGCAGGATGAGATGGTGGCGATGTTCGAGTCGCCCATCCCGCAGCACGACATCGTGGGCAATCGTCAGCTCCGCCGAGTGGTGCCGCGGCCGATCGCCATGCATTTCGGCTCCCCGCCGTACATCACCGCCATCCGTGAGGAAGTGTGCGACGGGTTCGTCATCGGCGGGGGCGCGTCGACGGTGCTCTCTCAGGGGACGCTGAGCGCGGAGGCGAACATGCCGTTCTGGCTGCAGCTCGTCGGCAACGGCCTGACGACCGCATGGGCGGCGCATCTGGGCGCGGTGCTCAGTCACGCGACCTGGCCGGCGATCACGTGCATCAACCTGTACAGCCATCAACTCGTCAAGCGCCCGATCCAGGTGATCGGCGGGTACCATCGCGTGCCGGAGGAGCCGGGACTGGGCGTTGAAGTGGATGAAGACGCGGTCGAGCGATACCGCATCCCGGACGATCAGATTCAAGAACTGGCAAAGAAGGGCCATCTCTACGACCGTCCCCAGCCGCGAATCATCCGGACGGTCATCTATCCGGACGGGAGTCGTGTGCATACGGCGAACGTGCGGCAGGGGTTCAGCCTGCCCGCCCAGGTCGCGGGCGCGCGGTTGGAGACGTGGCATGACGACGGGTCGAAGGAATGGGCCGACCTCTTCGCTCGTGTGGAACAGTCCCCGGTGCGAGACCGCCAGCAACAAGACGGTTGAATGGAGTAACCGATCACCTGACTGAAGTCAGATGCTTTATGGTCAGGCGGACTGCCCTGCCACATGCGGGCGGGTTACCGCGCCCGTTGCACCCTCAGCCGAGGATGCAATCCTGACAAGGTTGCGACTGCTGTTCACGTCGCTGTGGGCCAGGATACCACACGAAGGACACGCGAAGCGATGTGTGACCCGACGCCCTCTCGCGCCACAGCACGAGCACGTCTGCGAGGTGTAGGCCGGGTTCACGTACTGCACGGTCAGCCCTGCGCCCTGCGCCTTGTACTCGATAAACCGTTGCAACTCGGCCCAGGCCCAACGATGCAGGCGCGTCCGTTCCCGTTTTCGTGCTCGAATACGGCGGCGGATGTGCGTCAAGGTTTCCATCACAATGGCACGGGCTCCGATGGCGAGAGCCTCCTGCACAATGGCCTTGCTGATCTCGTGGTTGATCTGGCAGACGTGGCGCGTCTCACGCCCGGAGAGAGCGTGCAGTCGTTGTCGAGCCGACTGGCTCCCGTTGGATTGGAGACGACGCCGGAGCGCCAGGTAACAATCACGAGTGTGTCGGAGTTGTCCCCCACCGAAGAGTGTCCCCATCGAGGTGGACGCGACGACATTTTCACCCACGTCCACGCCCAAGACGGAGCCGCTGGGGTGGAGGGGTTGTGGGTCAGGCAGATCGAGCACCACGTTGAAGAACCACTGTTTGCGACGATGCATCAATTCGGCCTCTTTGGGAACACCGTTCGCTAAATACGACACTTGAAACGCACCAGGTTTCACCGTGCAGTGGATACGGCCCGTCAGCGTATAGAGCGAGAGCATCGACGGCGTGAGGCGATACGTCCGTTGGTCGTAGTGAATACTCCCAGTGGCCCGAAAGGTGATGACCGGGACGGAAGCCGTCCTCTTGAGCCGCAAGGCGCGGTAGGCATCACAGACGGCCTTGATGGCGTTACACACCATCTGCGATCCCAGGGGCGAGGATGCCCGGATGGGATAGTAGGCCCGGTGATGCAACGCGACACGATTCCAACAGCGGTGCGTGACAACCGAGGGGACAATGTGGTTGCACGCATCCGCGAACGCGGCCTGCAATGCCGTGAGTGCCTGAGCCTGCTCGTCGGTCGGAGCCAGTTTGAGAGAAATTGTCCGTTTCATATAGGACAATATAGAGAGATCGTGGTGGAATGTCAAAATGAAGGTCGCCTCCTCTCTGCTCGTGGTAGGATTCATGCTCCTGGCTGTCAAGGACCTTCATGGCCAACTGCGAGTGCAGGCGCTTGGAGATGCGACCCTGGCGGTAACCGATGACAAAACGTATGCGTTTACGAACCCGGCATACCTTTCTGCACTCTCACAGCCCACGACGTTCTTCACGATGGGGCGTCGCGGTGGGACACAGCGGTCGGAGCAAACTCTGGACTACGCGCTGGATACGGGCGTCGTGGTCTCCGAGACGCGGCCCCGCGACCCTGACCATCGCACCGACCGGACCGCTCGTTCTGACTGGCTCTGGACCTGGGGAGGGCTGCTGAGCTGGAAGAGCCGATTTCCGCGCGGGAGCCGGGTTGGTCTCGGGATGCTGGTGAGACAACAGCGCTTGACGTTCGAGCAGGCTTCACGTATCTTTACCGCCGGTCGGTGGGTGAGAGACCCGGTGAGACAAGCCTATATCTTCGATGCTGACTTCTGGAAGGAGTCTCGTACTCAGATCGATCATGACGGAACACACCGTGCTGTGATGCTCGGAGCCGGACTCGAATGGGGTTCAATACGAGCCGGACTCGCGGGCACGATGGCTGCTCGGGACGGGGAGACGCACAATCAAACGCGGTTCACGAACTCCGAAGGATTCATCCTGACTTCCAGAAGTGATGATTTCGCGAAGTCGCCCTGGGGTGTTCAGGCTTTCCGTATGGGATGGGCGTACCGGATGCGTTCTCACACCGTCATTGAAGGGTATCTGGTGTTGGAGCACGATCGGGAACGCCAGCAGCCGGCCACCTCGGCTGGCGATAGTGTTGATGGGCCGCCGTCAGTGAGGTCTCGAGATCAGCGGCGAACCCTCGTGCTGCGGAGTATCCATCAGGTGGGCGTGCGAACCCATCTCGTCCAGCAACTCGGCCTCCGGTGGGGCGACGGTGATGTCCGGATGCCGATACCGGCTACAGGCCATCGAAGCGAGACGGTGAACACGCTGGAAATCCGCGCCGACCTGGGCCTCTCCGCACAACTGCGGCCTGAGACGTTGCTCGTAGGCGAAGCGCACGGAACCTGGAGCGATGCGACACGCGCGACTTTCGAGACAACCGGTACTCAGCTCATGAACACCGAGGCGGACACGACCGGGCTGAGGGTCAACGTCGGTATCGAACAACACGTTCGGACAGTGTGGGCGCTCCGCATCGGTATGGTGAGCCAACACTCCTGGTTCCGCACGGAACAGTCGCAGTTCGACCCTGTGGCCACAGTGCCCCTGGCGTTGTCCACGACACAGAGTCGGGCACGTCAGATTCAGTTAACCGCTGGTCTGGGGTACAGGTACCGGTCGTTTCTCGAAGCGCATTATGCCTTCAAGACTGATGGTACTCTGATCGATGATAGTCACGCCGTCGAGCTCGTTGTGCGATTTTAGGCACATGCGACCATCGTGGGGTCTTTATGGCTGTCTTCTTGCTCTCCGCTCACTGGCGACGTCGCACCCTTCTCCTTTTCCTCTTGGTCCTGGTCCCGCATCTCGTCGCTGCACAACAAGTCGAGATGCCTGAATGGGGGGCGACAGGACTGTCCTCCTTGCTCCCCCTCCCGCTGTGGGGCAATACGCCACACGATCGTTTCTTCGAGCATCCGGTCGCCTTGCTCGCCGTATCAAAGCCACGTGCCACCACCTCCTGGATGCTCGACCGGACGCTGGAGGAGAGAGCCGCCCGATCGGTTGATCGCATCCGCATCCGGGGAACGCAGGGGACTTTGGATTTCGTCTCCCCTTTGATGACCGATTCGGACAGCGTCTATCTGGGTCATATCGCTGTGAGGTTCGAGCATGCAGACCGCAGACTGGCACTCCCCATCTCCTCCAGCGGGCGATTGCTGCGTCATCACCTCGATTATCGGTATGGTCAAGTGACGTACGCGAGGCCGGCTGGTCCGCACTGGAGATTCGGAGGAAGTGTCGGGGTGATCGCTCAGCCGGGTGATCGTCAGGTCAGTTACACCGTCCAAAGTACGTATGAGCCGACCGATCTCTTCCAGGTCTCCGTGACGATAGGCCAGCGATCGTTCCGGCAAGACGTGGACCTGGATTTCAAGAAAGGACTGGGTCAAACCCGCTATCGTTTCGATGTTCAGCCGTCAGAACAGCGTATCACTGTCGCTGCCACGTCCCACTGGACGCCCTCGCTCTCATGGGCCGTCGAGGGAAACCGGCGAACGATCCAGAGTGCCACACGAGCGACGGGCTCAGAAGGCGCGTTCCGCTTTCCCGTGGGACTGAAACAGTGGGCTGTCAGGACTGGACCAACGCTGCAGCTCTTCTCCGGAGGAGTGAGACTCTGGTCGCATGTGCAGAGCGAGCGGTACGGTATGGACATGACCTTGCTCCGAGAGGAGCGGGGCAACCGGGCTGGACGGCTTCATGGCACGGGTCATCGCTGGGGCTGGGAAACGGGCCTCTTCAGTATGGTGTCGCGAAGAGCCGGGTTCGCCTTGCACGCTGCCGAACACAGGGTGACCTGGGATGCCTCAGGGTCTATCGCTCCGCAACAGATCGTTGATCTCCCATTGCTCTTCGATTGGGTCATCGGGCATTCGCTGGAACGGCAATTTTATCAGACGACGCTGCATCTCGGCGTTCGTGGCCTCGGTCTGATGTACACTCGAAAGGTGATGCGCGGTGGTCTCCTGAGCGTCGGCGCGCATCGGACATCCATCCGCCTGGAGGGTGCTCTCCTCGATTGGTCGTACCCGAAGAATGGGCCCATCCAGAGCCATGATCGACAGGTCGCCATGCGGCCCAAAATCCTGAATACCCTATTGGTCGAAGCCAGGTATCCTGTCCGGATTGTGACTCTCTACTATCGGTTGACTCGTCTGATTCCTCAACAAGGTCCGGCGGCTATCAGCACCGGTTGGAACCCGGTTGACACGCAGCTCTCCGGAGACCATCGATTGAAAACAGGTAGTCTTCATGTCTGGTCACTGAGTTACGGGTTCTGAAGGGTTGTAACGATCAAAACAGATGCGGGTGATCACAAGGATCACCCCTACTTTCAAAGGAGATTCCTATGTCTTCGATCCGGCGCGTTCATTTTGGGGTAGCCTGGCTGGCGTTGTCCTTGATCGTGACCTGGCCTGGGAATCCCCAGGCTGGTGTGTACCGGGCGCAGGTCGGGCTGGATCTCGGTCCTGAGACAGCGGTGATTGCGCTCCGCGCAGTGGATATCGACGGAGACGGAGTCAAGGAGTTATTGGCGATCACCGATGATGGTCTGAAGGTCTACCGCTGGAACGTAACAGCGTATCAAGAGATTCCGAGTGCGAACTCCGACGAACTGGCCGAAGACGGGATTCCCACCGGTTTTGCGTTCGGAGATGTGGATCCCACTCATCCCGGCACCGAGGTCATCTTTACAGTCCTCGATCAGGACGCGGCGACCGGGATAGACTTCGGTGGGTTCGTCGAGGTCTTCTCCTGGAATGCCGCGCAAAGCCGGTTTGTCCGCATCCTGCGCACGGCGGATCTGATCCAGAACGATGACGGCGGTCTCCTGGCCGGTCCGGCCATCGCCGATGTCGATGGGGACGGGGCCATGGAGATCGTCGTGGTGGTCGCGAGCGCTGACAGTGCGAACTTCCAGACACTCGAGGATCGATTGGATGCTGAAGAGAACAACCCCTTCGTCTCGCCTCTCTTCCGCAGCCGGCTCGTCGTGTTGGAACGCGACGGCACCGTGACCTCCACCGTGGAGCTTGGCAACGGCGCCGCCTACGTGCTCGCCGCAGGACAACTCGACGGGGATGCCGCCGCTGAAGTTACCGTCGGCATCGCAGACCTGAACTATGCCAACATCAATCAGGTGTTCAACGACAGCTACGTTTTCGGCCATCAGTTCGATAACCCGGGGGGACAGTCATCCAGCAAGACCCTGGCCGCGTTCCTGGACAGGATCAAACCCCTCACCAAGACGGTGTTCAACGATGTGGTCGTGCCGTCGGCCTTGCCCCGCCCGATTGCGCGTCTCCTGGCGACTCCTGCGTTACAACGGGCGGCCACGGTCGTTCCTGTCCCCGTGTTTCCGCTCACGACGCGACCATCCCTCACAAAACCGATTGCGACCCTGGACCATGAATACAGCGGCTATTTCACGACCATCACCCGTACCGACACCGCCTTGACTACGCCCGCGCCCAGCCTCCCGGGCGCCTTATTCCAGGTCACCCTCAAAGCCGTCAACGGGGGAAGTGTCAGCACATTGAACAGTCATGATGGTCTCGACCTGAACCTGACCCTGGCCGACCTGGATGGCGATGGCCTCGACGAAATCGCCGTGAAGACGATCGATCTTAATACTGGGGTCATCAACGCGATCGTCGATAGTCTCCATCTTATCAAAGTCACCGAGACAGAAACCGACCGGCTCCTGGACCCTGTCACTGGTCAGCCGCAGTTCCAGGATACGGATGTCTTCCCCGAACCACAGCGTCTGCCGACGAACCTCTCGGATTTTCCGATCTCCGGTGCGCTCTCTCTCTTGAGTCGCACCGGGACCCCACTCTGGACATACAGCACCCCGGCCTTCTCCGTCGTAACCCCGTTCCTAAGCCCCCTGGAAGTCGTTGATTTCAGGAACCAGGGCAAGCGCTTAGTTATGGGATCGACAGCCTTCGACCTGCCGCACCTGAATGCCATCCTGGCCGGTGCTGATCAAGAGTTCCAACGCTTCCGGACATTCCTGCCCGACAGTACCGATTTTTTCTTCCCGGACGTCCCTCCTATCACGGATCCGCTCTTCACGATGACGCTCCAGTACTTCAGCATCAACGGCCAGGAAGCTGAGATCACCCAGGACGAGATTCTCACGTCGAGTGTCGCTGGAAATGGCGACGCGTTGACGGCGACCCTGGATCTCGACTATCCGGTGATCAACCAGCTTATCACGGAATTGAACGCGAACGGCCAACAGATGATCGCCGAGCGGACCGGGCCAGCATGGACAGATTCACTCCAGCGCTACCGCCAGGAGGTCGATGCGGTCGTCCAGATCCACAACGACTGGGCCCAAGCGCATGCAGCCTGGGAACAGGGGGGGCGGCAAGGAGC
>JACQVL010000215.1 GCA_016209865.1 Candidatus Latescibacterota bacterium
CTCTGAACCCACGATCGGCCGGCGGCCTGTGCAACATCCAGACGGCGTTCTCTCCGAGGGTGAGCGCGGGCAAGGAGCGGGGCTGGAGCTGGAAGTCTGTCTTCACTTCGAGCTGAGTGACGCCGGTCGTCGAACCCGGCTCGTTGCCGGAGTATGCGCCCAGCACCACATGCACCCCGTGCTCATAGGCGTAATCGTCTTTGCCGGGATAGAGGAATTCGTCTAAGTCGATCTCGAACCGATGCCGCCCCGGCGCTGTCTGCCGGTAGAGTTCTTTCCGCTCGACCCGACCGGTCTTTTTGTACCCTACCAGGCTCACATGATCGTATGCCGTGTCTCCATCCCGGAACGCCTCCCCCCGGATATGTCCGCCGACGATGAGATAGGGCAGCGGCCGGCGGTACACCAACAGCGAGCGCGACCCGTCCCGGGAATCCTGAGGAACCTCGACGGTCAGTCCTCTCTCCGTCAATTTCACGTTCCGCGTCTCAAAAAGGTCGGACTTACCATGCTGATCGAACGCAGCCGCGTAGAGGACAGACCCGTTGCCGTAGTGGACGGGCGGCCACGTTTTATGCGGTTCCTCCTCATTCAGCTTGAACCGGCTCTGTTCACGGTAGTCGTTGTGCTTCCCGTTCCCTTTCCAGGCGCGGACGAGCGTCTCGCCGGGGAACAACGTGTAATCCATCGTCTTCGTCGCGTAGATGTGGGGATCGTAGTCGTACTGCACGTAGCGAGGGTGTTTCAAGTCATACCGGAAGGTGTCCGGCTTCGACTGGTGCTCGTGTCGCACGTTCCCGTAGGCATCCTGGAACGTCCGTTGGAACGCGGCCGTCCTCTCAAAGAACGCCAGGTCTTGCTCCAATTGCTCGATACTGGCGATCGTCCGATTATCCGGATTCAGGAAGAAGAGCTGCATGTCCGGGTCGAGCATGTGCCATTGGCCATCGTAGAAGACCTCTCCGACGGTATGCCGGTAGATCTCCCAGACGCGAGCCTGCAAGCCTGCCGCCCGGGCAAGCGCGGTCTGCACGGAAGCGAAGTACGCGCAGATGCCGTACCCGAAGACGTTGAAGAACACCACCGGGTTGAGCGCTTGAATGTCACCGCTGTATTGATGATCGCCGTGCGTGCGCACCCAGGTGAAGATGGCGAGGGCTTTTTCCTCATCTGTCGTGCAGTGCCGGGTAATCTCACGCGCGATATCTTCGGTCGTTGACCAGTTGTACAGGCCGTTCACCGTAACGACCGGGCTCTCGATCCTCGCCGTACCGATGTTCTCGATGACGATCTCATCGTTAAACGGCTCGACAGAGCCTTCTGTATGCACGCGATAACTCACATGATCAGGGGTGATCTCTTCAGTATGCGTTTTGGTGATGAACCGGGGCATCGCGCAACTCTCTTTTACTGACCACCGATCACCGACCACTATCTTTCAGGGCAACGCTTCGACGACGCGCCGCAGTTCGTCCTCCGTGTTGTAATAATGCGGGGACACGCGCACCCCGCCGCCACGGCGCGCGGTGATGATGTTCTGGCTGCGGAGCGTCTTGTGCAAGTCCTGCACCGAATACCGGTCGCTGGCGAACGTCACGATCCCCGACCATTCGTCGTCCCCGCGTGGGCTGAGGATGCGGTAGTCCTTGCGCCGGAGGCCCTCGATCAATCCGTCCGTCAGCACCCGGAGCCGCTCTTCGATCACCTCGATGCCGACATCGAGGATCAGCTCCAGCGCCGCGCCGAGGCCGTAGATGCCCACGGTGTTGAGCGTCCCGCACTCGAACCGCCGGGCATCGGGGGCGAGGGTGAAATCGTACGTCGCGTAGTCCTCCGCATGGGCGACGGTGTGCCAGCCGACCTCATACAGAGTGATTCGATCCATGACCTCACGCGAACAGTAGAACATCCCGATGCCTTCCGGTCCCATCAACCATTTGTGGGCGTCGGCGGTGAGGATATCCACAGGCGTCTCCTTGAGGTCGAACTGGAGCGCGCCGAGCGCCTGGATGCCGTCGACGATGAACAGGATGCCGTGCTCCCGACAGAGCGCCCCGATAGAGGCGATGTCATTCCGAAACCCGTTCCCGTACTCGACGAGACTGAGGGAGACCGCTCTCGTCCGAGCGTCGACCGCCGCCCGGATGTCATCGACCGCGACCCGGCCAGACCGCTCGGCCACGAACCGGACCTCCACGCCCCGCCGTTGCAGGTTCAGCCAGGGATAGACGTTGGCCGGGAATTCCACGTTCGTGATGACGACGTTGTCCCCGTGCTTCCACTCGATCCCGTTCGCGGCGAAGCTCAGGCCTTCCGAGGTATTCTTCACGAACGCGATCTCATCCGGCCCGGCGTTGACCAGCCGGGCGGCGAGGTGCCGGACGGCGTCGTGCCGCGCTTCCCATTCCCGCGTGTGCATCGCGGCGTTCTCGTGATGATCCTGCACGAATCCTTCGATGGTCGTTCGCACACGCCGTGAGATGGGTGACACTGCCGCGTGATTGAGGTACAACCAACGCTCCACCACCGGGAATTCCTGGCGAATCTCGTCGAGGTTCAGCACGTAAGGCTCCTTTATGATTCGGGGGTCAGGGGTCAGGATTCAGGGGTCAGGAAAGGCAAAACACTATGGATTTCCGCTGAAGTTTAT
Organism: Candidatus Latescibacterota bacterium; assembly: GCA_016209865.1. Classification (GTDB taxonomy): domain Bacteria; phylum JAAXHH01; class JAAXHH01; order JAAXHH01; family JACQVL01; genus JACQVL01. The sequence goes on from JACQVL010000215.1 coordinate 2,651, forward strand.
CCCCGCGAAAGCTGGGACGGGAATGACAATCTCTGATTTACTTGCCACTCGTCGCTGAATTTCCCAACCCCTGACCCCTGCTACAATAACGAAAGCTGGGTTCTATCTTCTTTTCCTGCTTCTTTTCCTGACCCCTGACCCCCGACTCCTGACCCCTGTCCATCAAACTGCTCGTATTGTTGGATCAGCGTCTCGAAACCGCCCGTCACTTCGGTCAGGACGAGCCGAAGCCGGGTGGTCTTCATCCAGCCGGGCGATGTGTCCTGTCCGAACAGGCTGAAGTAGAGGGAATTATGTGCCGCCACGTCGTCGTCCGAGTCATCGTGCGCGTACGTCGTGTCGATCCCGAAGCAGTCGTCCTGCTGGGCGAAGATGGCGCAGGCGAGCCGGCTGGCCGGGTCGGCGTAGAGACCGATGGGATAGGCGTAGTGCCGCGTCGCCGTGAAATGAATCGGGTGCGGCCCATGCTCCCAGCGGCCGTCGTAGAAGAGGCGCGCGCTGGCCGCGTCACGCGGGAAGGCATGATAGCAGCCCTGGGTCGTGTCATTCACCGCTGGACGAACGAGGATGGGAGTCCCGGCGTCGTGCTCGTGCCGGGTGTGCCGGACGAAGACGTGCGGGACGAACGCCCGGACGAAGTAGGAGGCCACGAACAGCTCGAACGCCGGGTACGAGGCATCCGTTCGCAGGACGATCATCAGGTCGATGATGTTCGGGTCCTTCACCTCATACCGGGTGCGAATGGCGACCGCGCAGCCGGGGGCCGGCGTCCAGGTGACCTCCACCCCACCGTCGATCAGGCGGCTCTTATGCGGCGTCGTCCGCGCTGCTCCGAGCAGTGCGTCTGCGGCGAGCAGGCGGTACAGGTTGAGCGCATACAAGTGCGGGTTGATGAGGTCCTGCTCCGGATACGCCCGGTGGACGAGGCTCCGGATGCCATGCGTCGTCCCGTCCGCCTGGAGGACGCCACGCAGGTCAGCCGTCTCGAACTCGAACAGACCCGGCTCCCGACCCTGACGGATCTCTGCCATGATGGTCTCCAATGAACGTTAACACGTTGGAACGTTCGCACGTTAGAACGTTTTCAAAGCAATGAACATACCCTTCTTGAGGTACAGACAGGTTAATGTTTCAACGTTCTAACGTTCAAACGTTTTAACGTTCCAACGCTAAGTTATTTCACCCCCCACCGTTCCAGCGCTTCCTCGTCCAGTTCCACGCCCAGACCGGGTCCTTCCGGCACACGGACGTGTCCATCCTCGTACTGGAGCGACTCCTTGACCAGGTCGTCCTGCCGGAGGAGAGTTCCGACGATGTCGCTCGGCAGGGTGGCGTTCTTCGTGGCCGCGCAAGCATGGATGAACGTGGCGTCCGAGATGGCCAGACCGACCCCGGAGCCGTGCCAGGTCGGGATGCCCGCCGCCTCAGCGATCGTGCTGCCCTTCTGGAAGCCGAGCATCCCCGGGCTGCCTAAGTTGATGTAGTCACACGCCTCACGCTTCACCGCGGCGATGACCTCCTGCGCGTGGTGGAGGTGGAGGGCTAACGGGATGTGGAGCTTCTGACGGAGGAGCACGTACCAGTCGAGGTTCTGCTGGGAGACGGGACTCTCAAAACATTCGACGTTGTACCCGGCGAGCCGGTCGGCGATGGAGACAGCCAGGGCGGGGGTGCTCAGCTTCTGGTTGGGGTCGATGCGCACCGCGATGTTCGGGCCTGCCGTCTCATGGATGAGCCGGACGCGGTCCGGGAGGTTGGCGTAGCTGCCGCTGGCTTTAACCTTATAGACCCTGTATCCGTGTTCGGCCGCGTCGCGAGCCTGGTCGGCGGCGTCCTGCGGCGTCCGGTGGCCGGAACAGAAGGCGACGGGAATCCGGTCATGGAACTTCCCGCCTAAGAGCTGGTAGACCGGGACGCCGATCGCTTTGCCGATGATGTCGTACAGCGCCATCTCGAACCCGTCGAGCGTGCCTCCTGAGCACGGGAGTTCCTGGAGGTTGAACTCCAGCGGGCTTTTCCCGATGAACGCGGGGGCGTCGCGGTGGACGGCGTCTTCGGGCTTGCCCTTGCCCAGTTCGCCCAGGCCGACGATCCCGGCGTCGGTATGGACTTTCATGATGACGATCGGGCGTTGGTCCCAGACGTCAGGCCCGAATTCCGGGCTGTTCCATAATCCCGGTTTGAGGGGGACGATGACTTTGAATGTCTCGATATGGGTAATGGTCATAGATGGACGTTGTGTCATTCCCGCGAAAGCGGGAAACCATTTGTTTACATTTCGTCCTTCGTCCTTTGTCCTTCATCCTTCATTCTGTACCCCGGACAAAACTTCGTCTCGATGTACGGACACGGGCTGCGGAAAACGAGCACGCGCAGGCCGGGTGACGTCAGGCCGGTGCGCAAGGCGTCCCGGGTCGCGTCCGCATCCCACGGGTCGATCGTCCTGATGAGGTCGACTGGACAGGCCTCGACGATCCGTTCGATGCTGAGCGCGGGCGTCTCGTGGCCGAGCGCGTCGATGCTCAGGCCGGGGGTCGGCTGGAACCCGGAGAGAGCGGTCGTCGCGTTGTCGAGGACGAGCACCAGGATGTTCGTCCGATGATGCGCCGCGTTGAACAGCGCGTTGACGGCCAGGTGGAAGAAATCCGAATCGCCGATCACCGCGACGACCGGGTCGGTCACCCCAGCCAGGACTAAACCGGACGCGATGCCGATGCTCGACCCCATCGAGTACTTCACGTCGAGCATCTCGAACGGTGGAGTGCTGATCTTCACTGCGCAGCCGGGGTCGACGACGTAGACCGGATGGAGGCCCAGGTCTGTGCTCAACCCACGCAGCATCTCGAACACGGGAGTGTACGGACAGTTCTCCGGCAGGCCCGCCACGCTGGGCATGTACTTGCGCTCGTCGTCGGGGGAGAAGGCACGAACCGGAGTCAAACCGGGACAGAAACGCGGGAGGAGTTCCGCGATCTGCCAGCGGAACAGTTCCCCTTCGTGCGGGACGAGCCGGTCGGTCTTGCCCCGGATCGGGA
>JACQVL010000217.1 GCA_016209865.1 Candidatus Latescibacterota bacterium
ACGGACGGGGATGTGCGCCTGCTCCGGGCCGTCGGGGGCTGGTTGTCCGCACACCGGCCGTGGCTGACGGCGACTCAGCCATACGCAGACGTGGGCCTCCTCGTCGGGCATCCGGCCCCGGAGGTGATGCAGATTCCGACGCTCGGCCAGCTCTGGCGGGCGTCGCACCGGACATTGGCGACGGTGCCGTCCCCGGCGGGGGAACTGGGGGGTCACCCCGGCCTGGACATCGACCTGTCCTTGCAGCACGAGGGCTACGACACCGAACGCGTGGGCAGCCTGTTTGCGGGGCGCTCCTGGGATTTGTCGGCCTACCGGTTGGTCGTCGTGCCGGAGACGGCGCTGCTGGACGAGCCGACGGTGCAGGTGATTCGAGCGTACGTGCGGCAGGGAGGAACCCTGCTGGCGTGCGGCCATGCCTCCCTTTTCGACCAGCAGGGGCAGCAGCGCCCCGATTTCGCCCTCGCTGACGTGTTTGGCGTGACGTACGTCGGCTCGCTGCCGGGGTATAAACAATGGGATCCTCTGCCGGACAGCGGGCTGGTCGCGGGACTGCCGCGGAATACGGGGGCGCTGACGGTGACGGCGACGACGGGCACGGTGCTGGCCGCCTGGCGGAGCGCCGGCGGCGCCCCGGCGCTCGTCGAGCAGGTCTATGGCCAGGGGCGATGTCTCTATGCCAGCGCAGAAGAGGCCGCGTTCGGGCCGGGGCGGGCACTGCTCGCCGAGCTGGTCGCGCGGCTGATAGGACCGCCACCGATCACCCTCACCAGCGCCCGGTCGTACGCACGGCTGGTGAGGCGGCATGGGAACGACCTGCTCCTGTATCTGCTGGAGCGGGGCGCAGGGACGCACGCAGCGTCCCTGGGGCCAGAATCCGTCGGACTTACCCTGGACACACGGGTGTTAGGGCCGATCATCCGGGCAGAGGTGCTCCCGGCGGGAGAGCCGGTGGCGTTGAGCCGGCAGGCGGGCGCCGTCCGGCTGTGGGTGAATGCGTCCCCTGGAGTCACGGCACTGCGGTTGATTCGCGGATGAAGCGGAGTCCAACGATGACCCATCTTGAAGGAGGAGCGCACGTGATCGGACAGACCAGTTTAGCCTCGCTTCCCACAATCCGGGACTACACCAGCCATCGGGTTTCGAGTTACGACACGACCGGCGGCAACGACGACTACTGGCGGATCGAGCCAGGCGTGAAGAAGGTATTGGGCGAGATCACCGGGCCGGGGTGTCTCAAGCATCTGTGGATGACGCTTGGCCTTCCGCACGAGGATTATTGCCGGCGGGTCGTGCTCCGGATGTACTGGGACGATTGCGCGGAGCCGAGCGTGGAGTGCCCGATCGGGGATTTCTTCGGCCTGGGTCATGGGATGCGGAAGAACTTCATCTCCGTCCCGCTCCAGATGAGCCCGCAGAACGGCAAAGGATTCAATGCCTGGTGGCCGATGCCGTTCCAGCGCCGCGCGCGGATCGAGGCGGAGAACCAGGGAGACCAGCCGTACGTCCACTATTTCTACATCGACTACGAACGGTATTCGTCCGCCGATGCGGTGGCGGGCCTGGCGTACTTTCATGCGCAATGGCGGCGGGAGGACACCACACGGGGATGGGCTTACGAAGAAAAATTGAAGTCAGACGTGTATTCGAAGGACCCTCGCTTCTTGAATAAAGACGGCAACGGCAATTACACCATCTGCGACGTCCAGGGCAACGGCATCTACTGCGGCGCGCACCTGGATATCGACTGCTTCCAGCGCAACCCGAACGACTGGTACGGCGAAGGGGATGACATGATGTTCATCGACGGCGAGCCGTGGCCGCCATCCCTCCACGGGACGGGGACGGAGGACTGGTTCCACTGCGCGTACTGTCCCACCCAGGAGTACCACGCGCCGTACCACGGGGTGATCCTGTACAGCGGCAACGACGAGTGGCGCTGGAAGGGGAAGAACACCGTCTACCGGTACCACATCGAGGACCCGATCCGGTTCCGGAAGAGTATCCGGGTCTCCATCGAGCACGGACACGCGAACAAGCTGAGCAACGATTATGCGAGCACCGCGTACTACTACCTCGACAGACCACAGCGCGGTGGTCCGGCGTTGCTCCCGGTCGGCCAGCGCCTGCCGCGCCCCAACGAAACTCGCTATGGGAAGGAGTAGATGATGCTCACGAAGACCCAGACCGCCTTCTACAAGAAGAACGGCTACCTCGCCGTTGAGAACGTGCTCACGATGGACGAGGTCGAGGAACTCCGCCGGGTGACGGACGAATTCGTCGAGAAGTCCCGCTCCGTCACGCAGCATACGGATGTGTTCGACCTGGAACCCGGCCATACCCCGGAAGCCCCGAGGCTGCGCCGGCTCAAGAATCCCGCCCACCACCATCCAGTCTACGACCGGGCGATGCGCCATGACCGCATCCTTGACCTCATCGCCCAGTTGATCGGGCCGTCCATCCGGCAGAACGGGCATAAGCTCAACATGAAGTCCGCCGGGTACGGCAGCCCGGTCGAATGGCACCAGGACTGGGCGTTCTACCCGCATACGAACGACGATCTCTTAGCCGTCGGCGTGTGCTTAGACGACATGAGGCTCGACAACGGTTGCCTGCTGGTCATTCCGGGGTCTCACAAAGGCCCGATCTACAACCACCACCAGAACGGCGTGTTCGTCGGCGGGATCGCCGACCCCCGGTTTAACCCGGATCGCGAGCGCGTCGTGCCCGTCGAGGTCAAAGCCGGGGGCATCTCCCTCCATCATGTCCGGATGCTGCACGGCTCCGCGCCCAACGTCTCCAACGCGCCGCGCCGGTTGCTGCTGTTCCAGTACTGCGCGATCGACGCCTGGCCGTTGACGGGGGTGTCCGACTGGAAGGCGTTCAACGACTGCATCATGCGCGGGGAGCCGACCCACCAGCCGAGGCTCGTCCCGGTGCCTGTGCGGATTCCTCTGCCGCCTGCCGAGCGGGGCGGCTCGATCTACGAGGTGCAGACGTTGATGGAGCAGCCGGTCTTCCGGAAGAAGGCGGGATGATCCAAGATGGCTGAGCTTAAAACGTCTGTGACAGTTCCGGACATTCAGCAGGTCGTTCAGCAGGTCGTAGCACAATTCCACCCGGAGCGGATCATTCTATTCGGCTCTTACGCCTACGGTCAGCCTCACGAGGGGAGTGATTTGGATTTGTTCGTCATCGTGTCTAATCCCCCCCCCCATCGTGAGAACTGGAAGTCTGCCCATGAACTCAGGCAACACAGTCCTTTGCCCTTACAAGTTTTTTTTATGAGTCCAGAAGAGTTTGAGGAGACCAAAGAGGTGGTGGGTGGGTTAGCCTATCCCGCTCACCACTGGGGCAAGGTGTTGTATGAAGAGAACTCGTGAGCAGGTGATCTGGGATTTTGTCCAAAGTTGGCTGAGGAAGGCAGAGGGCGATCTACGCGCAGCAGAACACTTGTTGACCGTAAAACAAGAGGATTACTTTCCGACAGCTTTTCATGCTCAGCAAGCGGCAGAAAAATTTCTGAAAACCTTTCTTGTTCGATATCAGCTTCCGTTTCCCAAGACCCATGATATCCAACGATTACTGGAGCTGGCTGCTCAGGTTGATTCCTCGCTGAAATCAGAACTTTTAACAGCCTCTCTTCTCACTCCCTTCGGAGTAGAGTTTCGTTATCCTGGAGAAGAAGTGGCCGATTTTGAAACGGCTCACCAAGCAGTACAGGAAGCCAGGTTAGTGCAACAGGCTGTGTTAGATCATCTCAAAGACTATCTAAGCCAGGGACGGCCTTCAGGTAAAGATGAATGAAGGCTCTCCTATTCAGAACCCTCTTTCCGAATCTGCGCGACCTCCACGATTCGAATGCCCTGGCACGGATGCTCGACCGCATGACGCAGCGTGTGGACCATCTGCGGGAGGGTGACCAGTCCTAAGCGCCGCGCAGTCTCCCGCGTCGAGGGCAGGCGTTCGAGCACCCAGTACAGGGGCACGAGCGCGTACGGCCACCGGTGACCCGGTCCAAGCACGTACCACGGCCGCAGGATCGTCGCGTTCAGTCCGCGCTCCCGAATCAGTCCTTCCCCTTCCGCACGCGCCTGTACGTAGGCTTTCATCGCGGGCGCGGGCTGGGCGACGCTGACGTAGACGAAATGCTGAATCCCGGCGGCAACCGCCGCCACGACCGCCTCGTGGGCCGACGCTAAGTCGATCGTGCGGAATTCGGCTGCCTTCGCCGGACTCGGATGGGCGACGCCGACCAGATGGACGAACGTGTCAGCGGGCTGAATCTGCTCCACGTAGGAGGTGTGGTCCAACGCATTCCCCACGACCACTGTGCAACCGGGAGGGAGTTTCTGCTCCGACCCCTGGCGCGCCAGCGCGTGCACCTCATGTCCCCGTTGGACCAGCTCCGGTATCAGCCGCCGGCCGATGTAGCCGGTGCCGCCTGCGATGAAGATGCGATGGGTGGAAGAAGGCTCGGACATAGGGAGTGAGCTCCTCTCAGAGCAGTGACGAGTGATCAGTGACGAGTGACGAGTCAGAGCAAAAAATATCTCTGAGGTCATTCCCGCGCAAGCGGGAATCCAGTTTTCCATCCACAGAACGGCGGTCATCCTCGCCCGGCAGTTTTTTCCTTGAATCTTCCTCGACCATTGATTATACTCACACACAGAACGTCGCGGAACTCCCACAGTTTCGCCGCATGGCACGTGACGTGCGAGCCGCCTTCAGCGTCAGCAGCCCGGCCTGCTCTCCAATCGAGTCAGTACAACGGCCACGAAGTGTCTGAGCGTCGATGAACGCCGCATCCGCTGAACCCCCGTTCGTCCTGGCCCTGGACATCGGTACGTCGTCCGTCCGGACGATCGTGTTCGACCGGCTCGGCCAGCCGGCCGGGGCGCAGGCACAAGTGGCCTACGAGATGCGCACGACGCCGGACGGCGGGGTGGAGATCGACGCGGATCACCTCATCGGGATCGTTGGGCAGACTCTCGACGCTCTCTATGACCAGGCGTACCCGTCACTCTCGCACGTCATCGGCGTCGCTGTCTCAACGTTCTGGCACAACCTGATCGGCGTCGACGCCGACGGCCGGGCGGTCACCCCGTTGATCAGTTGGGCGGATACGCGCCCGGAGGCCGCCGTCCCCCGTCTGCGTGAGAGGCTCGACGAGGCCGCGACGCACGCCAGGACCGGCTGCGTGCTCCACGCCAGTTACCTGCCGGCTAAACTGCTCTGGCTGGCTCGCGCACACCCGGCGGCGTTCCGGCAGGCGGCGCGATGGATGTCGATCGGGGAATACCTGTTCCAGCGGTTCTTCGGCCGGTCGGTCTGCAGCCTCTCGATGGCGTCCGGGACCGGCCTGTTCAACCAGCACACGTGCACGTGGGATCGAGAGACGATCCAGGCGCTCCCCATCGACCCGGACCAGCTTTCGCCCCTGACCGACCTTCAGACCCCGGTAGCGGGACTGGTGGATGAGTTCGCCCGCCGGTGGCCCGCGCTCCGGGACGTTCCCTGGTGGCCGGCGGTCGGGGACGGGGCGTGTAGCAACATCGGGAGTGGGTGTGTGTCGTCCGACCGGATCGCGCTGATGGTGGGCACGTCGGGCGCGATGCGGGTGCTGTGGCCGACCGAGACGTTTACCATCCCGCACGGCCTCTGGTGCTACCGGGCGGACCGCCGTCGGGTCGTGATGGGCGGAGCGCTGAGCAACGGTGGGAACGTCTACGAGTGGATGCGGGACACCCTCCGACTGAGGAGTCCGGACGAAGTCGAGCGCGACCTCGCCGCGATCGAGCCGGATACGCATGGGCTGACGGTGCTCCCGTTCTGGGCAGGGGAGCGAAGTCCCGGCTGGCACGGGTCGGCGCGAGCGACACTGACCGGGCTGAGCCTCCACACGACCCCGCTCCACATCCTGCGGGCGGGACTGGAGGCGACGGCGTACTGCTTTGCGTTCATCCACCGGATCATCCAGACGGTCAGGCCGGAGGCTCGCACGATCATCGCCTCCGGCGGCGGTCTGCTGCACTCTCCGGTCTGGATGCGGATGATGGCAGACGTGTTAGGCCAGCCGGTGACCGCCTCCGCCGTCCCGGAAGCCTCCAGCCGTGGAGCTGCGTTGCTCGCCTTAGAGGCCGCCGGGGTGCTCACGGATCTGACGGAAGCCCCTGTTCCGTTAGGGATGCCCTATGCTCCCGACCCGGAACGGCACGAGCGGTATCGGGCGGCGATGGAGCGGCAGCAACGGTTGTATGATGTCTTAATCGGATAAGGAGGCGTCCCTTTGGCAGCGACTTCCCTCGATACTCTCTGCATCAATACGATCCGTATGCTCTCCGTCGACGCGGTGCAGAAGGCCAATTCCGGCCATCCGGGCCTGCCGATGGAGGCGGCACCCATGGCGCACCTCCTGTGGACGCGGTTCATGCGGTACAACCCGAAGAACCCCCTGTGGCCGGACCGCGACCGGTTCGTCCTGTCCGCCGGACACGGGTCGATGCTCCTGTACAGCATGCTCCACCTGACCGGCTACGACCTCCCCATGGACGAACTGAAGCGATTCCGGCAGTGGGGGAGCCGCACGCCCGGCCATCCGGAGTACGGCCTGGCCCCCGGCGTGGAGACGACGACCGGTCCCCTCGGCCAGGGTCTCGGCAACGCGGTCGGCATGGCGATGGCCGAAGCCCACTTAGCCGCCCGGTTCAACCGGCCCGGCGAAGCGATCGTCGACCACTGGACGTACGTCATCGCCAGCGACGGGGACATGATGGAGGGGGTGGCGTCCGAGGCGTGCTCATTAGCCGGACATCTCCGCTTAGGCAAGCTGATCGTGCTCTACACCGACAACCACATCACGATCGAAGGGGAAACGTCCCTCGCTTTCTCGGAAGACGTCGGCCGGCGGTTCGAGGGGTACGGCTGGCACGTCCAGCACGTGGCGGACGGGAACGACCTGGAGTCGCTCGACGCCGCCATCCGGGCCGCGCAGACCGCGGCCGGCCGGCCATCCCTCATCGTCTGCCGGACGATCATCGGGTACGGGAGTCCCAACAAGGCCGGGACGGCGGAAGTCCACGGCGCAGCGTTGGGCGAACAGGAAGTTCTCCTGACGAAGCAGAACTTAGGCTGGCCGGTTGAACCGACATTCTACGTTCCGGACGAGGTGTACGCCCGCTTCCATGAGATGGCCGACCGGGGCCGGAAGCTGGAAGAGGCATGGCAGGCGAAATTCGGCGCATACGCGGCCGCTTACCCCGACCTGGCCCAGGAGTGGCGGCGAGGGCTCACTCGCGAACTCCCGGCCGGGTGGAATGCCGAGATTCCGGTGTTCACGCCCGACAAAGGGGCGATCGCCACCCGCCAGGCGTCGGGCGAGGTGCTGAACGCCCTCGCGAAACGGGTGCCCAGCCTGATCGGCGGGTCGGCCGACCTCGCCCCGTCGACCAACACGTTGCTCAAGGGGTACGCCGACTTTGAAGCCGGGAGCTACGACGGCCGGAACCTCCACTTCGGCGTCCGGGAGCACGCGATGGGGGCGACCCTCAACGGCATGACCCTGCACGGCGGGGTGATCGCGTACGGGGCGACGTTCCTGATCTTCTCCGACTACATGCGCCCGTCCATCCGATTAGCGGCGATCATGGAGATCACACCCATCTACGTCTTCACCCACGACAGCGTCGGCCTGGGCGAGGACGGGCCGACCCATCAACCGATCGAGCACTACATGACGCTGCGAGCGATCCCGCACCTTGTTCTCATTCGTCCCGCCGATGCGACCGAGACGGCGGTCGCCTGGCAGGTGGCCTTAGAACACCGGGGCGGGCCGGTGGCCATCCTCCTCACCCGGCAGAAAGTCCCCATCCTCGACCGGACGGCCCTCGCTCCGGCGGACGGCCTGCGGCGAGGCGCGTACGTCCTGGCGGAGGCGGAACACGGACGGTCGGACGCCATCCTGATCGCCACCGGCTCCGAGGTGCACGTCGCCTTAGCCGCTCGCAAGAAGCTCGCAGAGGATGGGGTGGCCGCCCGTGTGGTCAGTATGCCAAGCTGGGAGTTGTTCGACCGGCAACCCGTCGAATACCGCAACACCGTGCTCTCTCCGGACATCCCCGCCCGATTAGCGATCGAGACCGGCGTCTCTCAAGGGTGGGAACGCTACGTCGGCCCGCACGGGTCTGTGCTCGGCCTGAATCGCTTCGGCGCGTCCGCGCCGGATAAAGTCATCATCGAGCAATTGGGGTTCACGGCGGAGAACGCGGCGGCGCGGGCGATGAAATTGGTGAAAAGATAGTGACGAGTGACAAGTGACGAGTAAAACTAAGTAACCATTAATGGAATGTCATTCCCGCGCAAGCGGGAATCCATATCATTTCTTGCTCGTCACTTGTCACTCGTCACTGCTCTTCAAGGAGGCTCGCATGTCGAAGGCGCTCGACCAATTGTGCGTGAATACCATCCGGATGCTGGCGGTCGACTGCGTCCAGCAGGCGAAATCGGGACACCCCGGCACGCCCATGGGCGCGGCGGATATGGCGTTCATCCTGTGGAATCGGTTTCTGAAACACAACCCGGCCAACCCCCGATGGGAGGACCGCGACCGGTTCGTCCTCTCCCCCGGCCATGCGTGTGCGTTGCTCTACAGCCTCCTGCATCTGTACGGGTACGACCTGGCCCTGGACGACCTGAAGCGGTTCCGGCAGTGGGAGAGCAAATGCCCCGGCCACCCGGAGTACGGGGAGACGCCGGGCGTCGAGGTGACGACCGGGCCGCTCGGACAGGGGTTCGCCACGGCCGTCGGGATGGCGATGGCGGAGGCCCACGTAGCCGCGATCTTCAATCGGCCAGGCCACGAGATCGTCGATCATTCTACGTATGGCATCTGCGGAGATGGAGACCTGATGGAAGGCATCTCTGCCGAAGCCGCCTCCTTAGCCGGGTTCCTCGGTCTGGGCAAGTTGATCTTTTTTTATGACGACAACCGGATCTCGATCGAAGGAGGTACGCGAGACACCGCGTTCTCCGAGCAGGTCGAGGAGCGGTTCAACGCGTACGGCTGGCACGTCCAGGTCGTCCCCAACGGCCATGACTTCTTCTCCCTCGAATATGCGCTCCACCGGGCGCAGACAGAGTCCGGCCGGCCGTCGCTCATCATCTGCCGCACCCACATCGGGTACGGCAGCCCGGAGCAGGACTCCGCGAAGGTCCACGGGGAGCCGTTCAAGGATGAGCACTACAAAGCGACGCGACGACACTACGGCTTCCCCGAGGATCAGCCGTTCTACATCCCGGATGAGGCGTTAGCGCATTTCCGGGAGGCGGTCGAACGGGGCAAGACGGCAGAATCGGCCTGGTGGGTGAAGTTCGAGCGGTACGCCCATGAGTACCCTGAGCTGGCCGAACGCTTCCGGCTCGTCATGAGCGGGGCGCTGCCCGAGCAGTGGGACGGTGAAGTCCCGTTGTTTACCCCGGAGAAAGACGGCCAGATGGCCACCCGCGACTGCTCTGGGAAGGTGCTCAACGCGTTGGCCAATCAACTAAAAGGGTATCTGGTCGGTGGGTCGGCGGATCTGGCGCCGTCGACGAAGACGTACATGACCGGCCACGGGGATGTTCGCTTCCACGAGTTCGCGGGGGACAACATCCATTTCGGCGTTCGAGAGCACGCGATGGGGGCAGCGACGAACGGCCTGGCGCTGCACGGCGGGATCATCCCGTACTGCGCGACGTTCCTCCAGTTCTTCAACTACATGGCCCCGACCGTCCGCTTAGCCGCGTTGATGAAGCAGCGGGCGATCTTCGTGTACACCCACGACAGCATCGGCCTGGGCGAGGATGGACCGACCCACCAGCCGATCGAGCACCTCGCCTGGCTGCGTTCGATGCCCAACGTCGTCTCCATCCGGCCGGCGGATGGGAATGAGACCGCCTGGGCGTGGCGGGTGGCCATCCAGCGTACGGACGGCCCAACGGTGCTGTGCTTCTCCCGCCAGAAGCTGCCGACACTCGACCAGACGAAGCATGCTTCGGCAGAAGGCGTGACGAAGGGGGCGTACGTCCTGTCCGACTGTGACGGGACTCCCGACATCATCCTGATCGCCAATGGAGGGGAACTCCTGTTCGCGCTCGGCGCACAGGATCGGCTCAAAGGAGATGGAATCAAGGCTCGTGTGGTGAGCTTCCCGTCCTGGGAGTTGTTCGAGCAGCAGCCGCAGGAGTATAAGGAGGCCGTCTTGCCCCCGTCGGTCACGCGACGGTTGGGCATCGAGGCGGCCGGGCCGCTCGGCTGGGATCGCTACTTAGGACCGGTGAGCGGCAGAAATTTCATCGGTCTGTGGGGATTCGGCGCGTCCGCGCCCTATGAAGTGCTCGCGCAGAAATTCGGGTTCACGGTAGAGAACGTCGTGGCGAAAGCGAAGGCGCTGGTGAGGGGATAATCAGAAGGGAGTCACCGAATGCCAAACCCGCTCGTCGAACTCCGTAAATACGGCCAGAGTCCCTGGTACGATAACATCCGGCGGGGACTGATCACGTCGGGCGACCTGCAGAAGATGATCGATGAAGACGGTCTGATGGGGGTGACGTCCAACCCGGCCATCTTCGAGAAAGCGATCGCGGGCAGCACCGACTACAACGAGGCGATGGAGGCCCTCGTCCGGCAGGGGAAGAACGCGCAGGAGATTTTCGAAGCCTTAGCCATCCAGGACATCCAGATGGCGGCGGACGTGATGATGCCCGTCTACCGCCGGACGGGCGGGCGTGACGGCTACGTCAGTCTGGAAGTCTCGCCGTACTTAGCGAACGACACACAGGGGACGATCGTCGAAGCCCGCCGGCTCTGGGCCGCCGTCCAGCGCGACAACGTGATGATCAAGGTGCCCGCCACCCCGGCCGGCATCCCCGTCATCCAGCAGTTGATCAGCGAAGGATTGAACATCAACGTCACCTTGATGTTCTCCATCCAGGTGTACGAAGCGGTGGCCAACGCGTACATCACCGGCCTGGAAGCCCTCGCCGCGAAGGGCGGGGACGTCAGCCGGATCGCCAGCGTGGCGAGCTTCTTCATCAGCCGGATCGACACCCTCATCGACAGCATCGCCCAGGAGCGGCTGAAGACTGCCACCCGCCCTCGGGAACGGACGGAACTGCAGGGCATCATCGGGAAAGTCGCGATCGCCAACGCAAAGATCACCTACCAGCGGTACCAGGAACTGTTCTCCTCCGGCCGGTGGAACGCGCTTGCCGCCCGCGGAGCCAGGACGCAGCGGCTTCTGTGGGCGAGCACGAGCACGAAGAACCCGAATTATCGCGACGTGATCTACGTGGAGGAACTCATCGGGCAGGAGACGGTCGACACTATCCCGGCCGCCACGTGGACGGCGTTCCGGGATCACGGCCGGCCACGCCCCAGCCTGGAATCGGGCGTGGACGAGGCGCGGGAGACGATGGGGATGCTCGAGTCGGCGGGCATCTCCATGACCGAGGTGTCGGCGAAATTGCTCGACGACGGGGTGAAGCTGTTCGCCGACGCGTTCGATAAGCTGTTGAGCGCGACCGAACAGAAGCGGGAAGCGCTGTTGGGCGGGACGCTCGACCGGCAGGTGTCTGCCATTGGCAGCTACGAAGAGGCTGTCAAGAAGACCTTAGAGGAGTGGCGCGCAGCGGGCAAAATCCGCCGGCTGTGGAACGCAGACGCCAGCCTGTGGACGGGCACGGACGAGAGCCAGTGGCTCGGCTGGCTGCACATCACCGAGCAGCAGCTCGAACACGCGAATCACCTCATCCGGATCGCCGAGGAGGTCAAGCAGGCCGGGTTCAAGAGTGCCCTCCTGCTCGGCATGGGCGGCAGCAGCCTCTGTCCCGAGGTGATGAAGCTGACGTTCGGGACGATCGACGGCTACCCGGAACTCCACGTCCTCGATTCGACCGTCCCCGCGCAGGTCAAGGCGTTCGAGAAGAAGGTGAAGCTGTCCAACACCCTGTTCATCGTCGCCAGCAAGTCGGGGGGCACGACCGAACCGAACGTCTTCCGGAACTACTTTTTCGACAAAGTCCAGCGCCGGTTGGGGAAGAAGAAAGCCGGGCAGCACTTCATCGCCATCACCGACCCGGGGTCGAGGGTGGAGATCGACGCGAAGGAACGCGGCTTCCGGCACGTCTGCGCGGGCGTGCCGTCGATCGGCGGCCGGTACTCCGCCCTGTCGGACTTCGGGATGGTGCCCGCCGCCATCATGGGGGTGGATGTCGTCACCCTGCTCGAACGGGCGGAGCGGATGGCGCAGAGCTGCGCCGCCTGCGTGCCGCCGGAGGAGAATCCGGGGGTTGTGCTCGGGGTGATCCTGGGTGAGCTGGCCAAAGCCGGACGGGATAAGGTGACGATCGTGACCTCGCCTGGCATCGGAGATTTGGGGGCGTGGCTGGAACAGCTCTTGGCGGAGAGCACCGGGAAAGAAGGGAAAGGCTTGATCCCGGTCGACAACGAGCCGCTCGGCCCGCCCGATGTGTACGGCCAGGACCGGCTGTTCGCCTACGTCCGCCTGGCCTCCGGTCCCGACCCCGGCCAGGATGCGGCCATCAGCGCCTTAGGGCTCGCCGGCCATCCCGTCGTGCGGATCGCGGTCGCCGACCCGATCGACATCGGGGAAGAATTCTTCCGGTGGGAGATCGCTACCGCCGTCGCTGGCGCCGTCCTGGGCATCAACGCGTTCAACCAGCCGAACGTGCAGGAGAGCAAGGATTACACGAAGAGCCTGACGGACGAGTACGAGAAGACGGGCCGCCTGCCGCCAGAAATGCCCATCCTGGAAGCGGACGGCATCACGCTCTTCACCGATGTAGCGAATGCCGCTGCGCTCGGTGCGGCCGTGCCTGGTACGGGCTTTCCGATGGGGTCTCTCGAATCCTACCTGGCCGCGCACCTGAACCGACTCACCTCTGGTGACTACTTCGCGCTGACCGCGTACATCGAGATGAACGCGGCGCACCAGGAGGCGCTCCAGACCATCCGGCTCCGCATCCGCGACACGAAACGCGTGGCGACGACGCTGGGGTACGGTCCCCGCTTCCTCCACTCGACCGGCCAGTTGCACAAGGGCGGCCCGAACACCGGGGTGTTCATCCAGATCACGTCGGACGACGCCTCGGACGTGCCGATTCCGGGCAAGACGTTCACGTTCGGCGTGCTGAAAGCCGCACAATCGATGGGCGATTTTCTGTCCCTGAGCAAACGCAACCGCCGCGTCCTCCGCGTCCACCTGCCGGCTGACGTCCCGGCCGGACTGGCGCGGCTGCGACAGGCGGTTGAAAAAGCAACGACATAAGGACGAAAAAGCAAGGACGAAGGCCAAAGGACGAAAGGGATGGGTTTCTGTTTGCGCGGGCATGATAAACAAGCGTCATGCATTGTTTTTCGTCCTTCGTCCTTCATACTTCGTCCTTCATACTTACTTTGTCCTTTATCCTTCGTCCTTACAAAGGGAGGTTCCACATGCAACTCAGCATGATCGGACTCGGACGCATGGGCGGGAACATGGTACGACGGCTGATGAAGGGCGGACACCGGGTCGTCGTGTTCGACCGCAACCCGGAGACGGTGAAGCAATATGCCGCCGAAGGGGCGCAGCCGGCCACGTCGCTGGAAGACCTGACCGGCAAACTGTCGAAGCCGCGGGTCGCCTGGGTGATGGTCCCGGCGGGCGCGCCGACGGATGACACGGTCAACACCCTCGCCGGGCTGATGGACAAGGGGGACATCATCATCGACGGCGGCAACTCGATGTTCAAGGACGATGTCCGCCGCTCGAAGGCGCTGAAGGCGCAAGGGCTGAATTACGTCGATGTCGGGACGAGCGGCGGGATCTGGGGCATTACCCGCGGCTATTGCATGATGATCGGAGGGGAGAAAGACGTTGTCGAGCACCTCGACCCGATCTTCAAGACGCTTGCCCCCGGCCCCGACCCGGGCGTCACTCCCACGACCCCAGCAGAAGCCGGGTACATCCACGCGGGTCCGGCTGGCGCCGGGCACTTCGTCAAGATGATCCACAACGGGATCGAGTACGGCCTGATGCAGTCATACGCGGAGGGGTTCGAGATCTTCAGGCAAGCCGCATCGGAGAAAGTGGCGGAAGACTACCGGTACAACTTCAACCTCCACGACATCGCGGAGGCGTGGCGGCACGGGAGCGTCGTCAGTTCCTGGCTGCTCGACCTGTTAGAGATCGCCCTGCGGAAGGATCAGAGCCTGGTCGATTACACCGGGTTCGTGCAGGACTCCGGGGAAGGGCGCTGGACGATCCAGGCGGCGATCGAGGAGGACGTGCCCGCGAACGTGCTGACCGCCTCCCTGTACACCCGGTTCCGTTCACGGGAGAAAGAGTCGTACGCGGAGAAGATCCTCTCCGCCCTCCGGCACCAGTTCGGCGGGCATCTCGAGCGACCGACAGGAGGATGAAAGAATTTTGGATTGGAGATTTTGGATTTTGGATTAGAGAAAAGGATAAACCGGATTTTGGATGGCCGGTTTTGGATGGTGAATTGTTCCTCACAAATCTAAAATCCAAAATCCAAAATCCAAAATCGAAAGGGTTTTTCCTATGCCTCCAGCAGCAACCAAGACGATAGATGTCCACGCTGGGCTGCGCGATGTCTCGGCGGCGCAGCGCGCCGGGTCGTGCGTCATGACCATCTTCGGCGGCGCGGGCGACCTGGCTAAACGCAAGATCGTTCCCGCCATGTATAACGCCGCGCGAGAAGGGCTGACCCCACCCGGGTTCACGATCGTCGGGACCGGCCGGGGAGAGATGAGCCACGATCAGTACCGCGACCTGATGCGGGATTCCATCCGGGAGTTTGTGGCGCACGTCGATGAGGACACGCTGCGCGATTTCCTCGCCGGACTGTACTGGGTGGGCGGCGACTTCGGCGACCCGGCGCTCTATGTCACACTCGAAGGTCTCATTCAGCAGTGCAGCGAGGAGCGGACGAAGTGCGATAACCGCATGTACTACCTGTCCACCCCGCCGAGCGTGTTCGTCCCGATCGTCCAGCAGCTCGGCGCGCACAACATGGCGCGGGTGTCCGGCTCGCACCACTGGCGGCGCATCATCATCGAAAAGCCGTTCGGCCGTGACCTGGAGTCCGCGAAGACGCTGAACCGGGAGATCGGGGCGGTGTTCGAAGAATGGCAGGTCTACCGGATCGACCATTACTTGGGCAAGGAGACCGTCCAGAACATCACCGCCCTCCGGTTTGCGAACGGCATCTTCGAGCCGCTGTGGAACCGCAACTACATCAACCACGTGCAGATCACCGCGGCGGAGAGCATCGGAGTGGAGGGACGGGGTGGGTACTACGAAGAATCGGGCGCCCTGCGCGACATGGTGCAAAATCACCTGCTCCAGGTGCTGACCTTAGTGGCCATCGAGCCGCCGAGCACGTTCGACGCGAACGCGGTGCGGGATGAGAAGGCCAAGGTCTTACGGGCGATGCGGCCGTACGGGCCGGAGGATGTCGACCGGTGCTTCGTGCGCGCGCAGTATGACGACGGTCTGATTCAGGGCAAGCCGGTCATCGGCTACCGCAAAGAAGACGGGGTCTCCCCGACGTCGATGACTGAGACGTTCGTCGCCGCTCAATTCTTCGTCGATAACTGGCGATGGGCCGACGTGCCGTTCTACATCCGCACCGGCAAACGCCTGCCGAAACGGGTGAGCGAGGTGGCCATCTTCTTCAAACGCACCCCGCATCTGATGTTCCGCCGGATGATGTCGGATGAGGTCGCCCCGAACGTCCTCGCCCTGCAAATCCAGCCGGATGAGAGCATCGCCATGCAGTTCGAGGCGAAATTCCCGGGCCCGCAGATGGAGTTGCGGTCGGTCAAGATGAACTTCCAGTATAAAGAGGCGTTCCAGGTGGAGACGGCGGAGGCATACGAGCGACTGATCCTCGACTGCCTGCGCGGGGATGCCACCCTCTTCATGAGACGGGACGCGGTCGAAGTCGGCTGGTGGCTGGTCATGCCTGTCCTGGAACGCTGGCAGAACCAGCAGACCTCCAGCATCCCGGCGTACCCGTCGGGGTCGTGGGGGCCGAAAGAATCGGAAGATTTGCTCGCCCGTGACGGCCGCTTGTGGCGAACACCGTGATTTTGGATTTTAGATTTTGGATTTTGGATTAAAGAGGAGTCACGATAAAGAAGGGATTTCACGTCTCATGTGAGACAGAGTATGCCCGGTGTGTCATTCCCGCGCGAGCGGGAATCCAAAATCCAAAATGAAGCATCGGAGGGGCGCATGAACATCCAGATCTGCCAGGACGTCGACAGCCTGAGCCGTCAGGCGACGGTCGAGTTCGTCCGGCTGGCCAACCGGGCGATCTCCTCGACCGGCCGGTTCACCGTCGCCTTGGCGGGCGGCTCCACCCCGCGGAAGCTGTACGACCTGCTCGCCAGCGAGGCCTTCCGGACGCAGGTCATCTGGTCGAACGTCGAGGTGTTCTGGGGGGATGAGCGGTGCGTCCCCCCGGATCATCCGGACAGCAATTACCGGATGGCCTACGAGGCGCTGCTCTCGCAAGTCCCCATCCCGCCCGACCTCATCCACCGGATGCCCGCGGAACGGGACGACGTCGCGGCCGCGGCCGACGAGTATGAACGGACGATCCGGGAGAGCTTCGACCTGGCAGACGGGGAATTCCCCCGGTTTGATCTCATCCTGCTGGGCATGGGCGACGATGGACATACCGCCTCCCTCTTCCCCGGAACAGCCGCCATCCATGAGCAGCGGCGGCTCGTCGTCGCCCACTACGTCGAGAAATTCAAGACCAACCGGATGACCCTCACCCCGCCGGTTCTCAACGGCGGGCACAACGTCTTCTTCCTCGTGTCGGGGGAGAGCAAGGCGGCGACGCTGAAGGAAGTGTTGCAGGGTGAGTCCCAGCCCGACCGGTACCCGTCCCAGGTCGTCCGTCCGGAATCCGGCAGCCTGGTCTGGCTGATCGACCGTGCAGCCGCTCGGCTCCTCGACCTGGCGGCGTAGGAGGGCTCGTCATGATCCGCTTAGCGCCTTCCATCCTCTCCGCCGACTTTGCCCGCTTGGGTGAGCAGGTCAAGACGATCGAGCAGGCCGGGGCTGACCGCGTCCATATCGACGTGATGGACGGGCATTTCGTCCCGAACATCAGCATGGGGCCGGTCGTCGTCCAGTCCCTCCGGCCAGTGACCTTGCTTCCCCTTGAAGTCCACCTGATGATCGATGCCCCGGAACGGTACATCGACGCGTTCGTGAAGGCCGGGGCGGACACGGTGATCGTCCATCAGGAGAACGTCCCCCATCTCCACCGGATCGTCCAGCAGATCAAGGGCCTGGGCACACGGGCGGGCGTCGCCCTCAACCCGGCGACGCCAGTGAGCACGCTCGACGTGATCCTCGATGACCTCGACCTGGTGCTCGTCATGACGGTCAACCCGGGCTTCTCCGGCCAGGCGTTCATCCCGGCCACCCTCTCGAAGATGCGACAAGTGCGCGCCCTCCTGAACGAACGGGGCCTCCGGTGTGACGTGGAAGTCGACGGCGGGATCACGACCGAGACCGCCCCCCAGGCTGTCGAGGCGGGCGCCGACGTCCTGGTCGCCGCTTCCGCGATTTTCGGCCACCCCGAAGGGATCGCCGCCGCCATGCGCCAACTCCGCGAGTGCGTGGCTCCTCTCCCAGGATGAGAGTCGGCACTCCGCACTCCAAAATCATCCCTCCCTCTCCCTTCCGCTCGACAAAATGTCACCGTCCAGCCGCTTGAAATTCCTCAGTTTTGACAAAATGTCATCGTTCATCCGGCAACCCATCGTTTCGATGAGACGATCTGTCCGTGTGCGGGAGGTTTGAGGGCGTGCCGTCTTCCTCGAAGAGATAATAACATCATGACAGGCATTACGTTATGGAGCGGAACGTCGCGTGGTATGGTTTTTGCTCACTGTAAGGGGCGTGATCACTGTCCGTACGTGAAGCCGGTCATCCCGGTGCAAGGCCCGCCCTGAACACAGGAAGGGACGCAGAGGAGGCACACACGATGGCCATACAACTCAAACGGCTCTTATGTCCGACGGATTTCTCGGAACCCTCCGAACACGCGTTGACGTACGCGATCTCGCTCGCCCAGCAATACGGCGCGGTGCTGTACCTCCTGCACGTGATCGAGCCGCTGACGCCTGTTCCGGGCATCGAGATGGGACCGGTACTGATGTACGATGAGCGGCCGGACCTCCTCCAGCGGGTGCATGAGTTGCTCGATGAGATGGTGCCGGAGGATGTCAAAGCTAAGATCGAGATCAAGCCGCTCATCCGCCGGGGCGCTCCGTTCTTGGAGATCATCCGGACGGCGCGGGAAGAGGAGATCGACCTGATCATCATCGCCACGCACGGTCGGACCGGGTTGAGCCACGTGCTGCTGGGCAGCACTGCCGAGAAGGTCGTCCGGAAAGCCCCGTGCCCGGTGCTGACGATCCGACATCCTGAGCATGAGTTCGTGATGCCATAAAAGGCAGTGACGAGTGGCGAGTGACAAGTGACAAGTGAAAACCGGTCAGAGCGGATGGTCAGGGTGACTGATTTAAGGCATGCTCTTCCTGCCACACGTGACCTTCGCTTCTCACTCTACTTGTCCTCGCTTTTACTCGTCACTTGTCACTCGTCACTTATGCAGACAGTGGAACTGCCCTATACACCCCCGGAGGAACCCCACGGGCGACGGTGTGCCGACCTCTTAGTCGACATCTTGAGTACGTACCGCGGGATCGCCGGGATTGCGGTCGATGAGGCGACGTCCGTCCTCACCCTCCGGTACGATCCAGCGTTGATCTCCCTCGAAAAAGTCGAGCAGGTCGCCCGTCAAGTAGGGATCAAGCTCCGGGACCGGTTCGGCCGGTGTACGATCCGGCTCACCGGGCTGAACTGCCAGGACTGCGCCCGGACGGTCGAACGCGGCCTGGCCCGGGTCGACGGGGTGCCCTGGGCGACGGTGAACTTCGCCGCCTCTGTCCTGCGCGTGGAGTACCGGGAGCAGAGCGGGACGCTCGCCGAGATCGAACGGCGGCTCGACCAGCTCGGCTACGCTGCGGGGGAGGATGATCTCCGGCACGCCTGGCGGCGGCACGCGATGGCCCTCCTGACCGGGTTCGCCGGGGCGTGCCTGCTTCTTGGCTGGGGACTGGAATTTGTCCCGTCCATTCCGTCGTCCGCCCGGTTGATCGCGTACCTCCTCGCTTCCCTGACGGGCGGCTACTACGGGCTTCGCAACTCCGTCGCGGCGCTCCGCGCCTGGAACATCGACATCAACCTGCTGATGGTCGTCGCCGCGGTCGGGGCGACTGTGATCGGCCGGCCCCAGGAGGGCGCGGTGCTGCTCTTCTTGTTCTCGCTCAGCAACACCCTGGAGACGTATGCGATGGGACGAACCCACCGGGCGATCCGGGGGTTGATGGACTTGAGCCCGCCGGAGGCGCTCGTCCGGCGGGACGACCAGCCCGTCCGGTTGCCCGTCGCCCAGGTCGAGCCAGAGGATGTCGTCATCGTGAAGCCGGGGGAACGGATCCCCGTCGACGGCCGGGTGATCGCCGGAGAATCGAGCGCGGATCAGTCCGCCATCACCGGCGAGTCCGTCCCGGTCACCAAGCGGCCGGGCGATTCCGTCTATGCCGGGACGATGAACCTGAGGGGGACGGTGGATGTCTTCGTCACTGCCCGATCCCAGGAGACGACGCTCGCGCGGGTGATCGCGTTAGTCGAGGAGGCGCAGAGTCAGAAAGCGCCCACACAACAGTTCACGGAATGGATCGGACAGTATTACACGATCGGGGTGCTGAGCATGGCCGTCCTGGTGTTCGTCATCCCGACCGTGTTCTTCGGCCGGGCGTCCGACCGGATGCTCTACCGTGCGATGACCCTTTTAGTCGTCGCCTCGCCGTGTGCACTCATCATCTCCACCCCGGCCGCCGTCCTCTCCGCCTTAGCCAACGGCGCGCGACGTGGCATCCTGTTCAAGGGCGGCGCCTACCTGGAAGGCCTGGCGAAGGTCCGGGCGGTCGCGTTCGATAAGACGGGGACGCTCACGGCCGGCCGGTTGCACGTCACCGGCGTCGTGCCAGCGGACGGAGTGCCCCAGGACGAGGTCCTGCGCACGGCCGCCGCCGTCGAATCCGGGTCGGAGCATCCGATCGCGGCCGCCATCGTCGCGGCGGCTCACACGCACGGCCTCCATCCCTCCGTCGTGGCGTCGTTCCAGGCGATCACCGGCCAGGGGGCACAGGGACTGATCGACGGCCAGATGGTCAGAGTCGGTAAACCGGAGTGGGTCGGCCAGTTCGTCGAGGTTCCGGCCGAGATGCGACAGCAGGTGGAGACGCTGGCCGCTCAAGGACGGACGACAGTCCTGGTCGGGGGGGATCGGCTGCTCGGTCTGTTGGCGGTCAGCGACATCCCGCGTCCGGCCGCGCACGGGCTGGCCGCCGCTCTGCACCGGCTCGGCGTCGAGTCGGTCGTGATGCTGACCGGCGACCATCCGGCCGTGGCTCGTACCATCGGTGCCCAACTCGGCCTCGACGAGGTGCGGGCGGGACTGCTTCCTCACGAAAAGGTGCAGGTGGTCCGGGAATTGCTAGGAAAATATGACGGGGTGGCGATGATCGGGGATGGAGTGAACGATGCCCCGGCGTTAGCTGCCGCGACCGTCGGGATCGCGATGGGGGTGGGTGGGACGAACGTCGCCCTGGACACGTCGGACGTGGTGTTGATGGGGGATGACCTGGCCCAGCTTCCGATCGCCTTCGCGTTGAGCCGGCGCGCGTCGCGGATCATCCGGCAGAACCTCATCTTCGCCGTCGCGGTCATCATCACGCTGATCATCTCGACCCTCATCGGACGGCTCTCCCTGCCAGTCGGGGTGATCGGCCATGAAGGGAGTACGCTCCTGGTCGTGCTCAACGGCCTCCGGCTGTTGGGCGGAACGAGGTGACCCAGAGTGAAGAATGAAGAGTGAAGAGTGAAAAGAAAGGATCTATACACAGGTGGATGAAGCGGGTGCTCGTCACTGGTTACTGTCCTTTACCGACCACCGACCACTGATCACCGACCACCGACTCCCGACCGAGGTGGATTCTATGGAGACAGAATTAATCGGCTCAACCCACAGAAGTCCGAATAATCCGTTCGAAGAGCAGAAAGCGGTCGAGCGATACCTGCACGAGATCGCGGCTTTTCCCATCCTCTCCTCGCCGGAAGAAGCCGTCCTGGCGCGCCGCATCCGGGCGGGCGATCAGGCGGCGTTGAACCGGCTCGTCCAGT
>JACQVL010000225.1 GCA_016209865.1 Candidatus Latescibacterota bacterium
CCCCACGGTCCGACCGGTCGCCGTGGATGACCCGCGCTCCGTCCGGCACCGGCCCGCTCTTGCCCCGGTTGTAGCAGGTCACCTCATGGCCTTGCTGCACCAGCAGGCGGACGAAACTCAGACTGATGTTCCCCGTCCCGCCAACGACGCAGATTCGCATACCTTCCCCCTATTCGCCTATTCGTCCGCTTCTCTCGTTTCAACCCGCACAAACCGTCCCGTCCCCCGGCTCCTGACCGCCGCCTCGATCAGGGCCAGGGTGTTCAGGGAATCGGCAAAATCCGACCGCACCAGCGCACGGTCGCCCGTTTCGATCGCCCGCAGCCAGGCGCCGGTCTTGTCCAGGCCCAGACTGTTCGCGGCGGGTGCTGGCTCATCCACCGACTGGCCGTTGAGGTAGCCGGCGATCCGGTTGGCCGTCACGTTCGCCTGGAGACGCAGGTGCGGGCCGACCATGTCGAGGTCGAAGCTGAATTTTTCGGTGCCGCAGTGGTTCATGTGGGTGCCGAAGACGCCGTTGTCCAGCTCGTACGTCATCTGGACGGCGTTTTCCGCGTCGAACTCGGTCCGGTCGAACGCCATGTTCTTAACCGCCAGGGCGTGCGCCTGAACCGGTTTCGGGTTGCCCAGGAGAAACCGGACGCAATCCAGGAGATGGATGGCCTGTTCCGCGATGGGGCCGCCGCTGATCGGGTTCTGCAGGAACCACGGGGACATGCCGAAGCGTAGATAATAATCGATCGTACACACGGTCCGGACCAGATGGACGGTCTGACCGGCCAGCAGCGCCTTGAGTCGCTCATACAGCGGGGCGTAGCGGAGCTGGAATCCCACGGCGGCGATCACCCCTGCCCGCTCGATATGCTCCAGACAGCCCCGTCCTTCGGCCAGCGTCAGGGCGGGCGGTTTTTCGACCATCAGATGGACGCCGCGTTCGCACGCCATCCGCACCGGGTCGAGCCGCACCGGGGGCGGCGTGGTGATGACGACCCCATCGAGTTCGCGTCCAAAGAACGCATGCAGATCGTCTGTGGCGGTGTCCGCGCCGACTTCGCCGGCCATCTTCTGCGCCGCGTCCAGGCGGACATCATGAACCGCGACGACCCGTGCGCCGTACGCGGCCACGGCCCGCTGGTGCGCGCGCCCCATCATCCCCGCGCCGATGATGCCGATGCGTAACATCAATCCCACGGCAGTGGCACCCCCAATCGCTGACTCGCCTCCCGCGCTGACTCCTGTTCCGGCTCACCGTACCGGATGCCCTCGCGGCGATGGCGCTGCAGGCGTTCCTCCTCGATCGCGCCGGGCAGGAGGGCTCGGTCAGAGCCGGGCATCGGTTCATACGTCTCTCGCACATCTCGCACGAACCGGTCGGCTTCAGCCAGGAAGACCGCCTCAGGGATGACCGAATCGATGTGGATGGCCAGGACCATTCCGCCGTGCCGCGCGGACGTCCAGCGTGCGAGGATGCCCTCGGCGGAGGGCAGGGTCGCGCCCGCCAGGCCACAGCCGATGAGCGTGGCGACCGCCCCGTACCCGATGCTCTTGAAGAAGGCCGCCGGGATGCGAGTGAGGAGGTCGTCGAATTCAGGGCTGCGCTGGTAGTCCGCTAAGATGCGGGTGGCCATATCGAGCACGACGGGCGGCTCGTCGCCGGCGGGGAAGGCAAAACACAGCGGCGGGTTGCCGAAGTACCCGATCTGCGGTC
Source organism: Candidatus Latescibacterota bacterium (assembly GCA_016209865.1). Taxonomy (GTDB): domain Bacteria; phylum JAAXHH01; class JAAXHH01; order JAAXHH01; family JACQVL01; genus JACQVL01. The sequence goes on from JACQVL010000225.1 coordinate 1,709, forward strand.
TGGGGCTCTGTCCACTGGCGTTGCCCATCCCGCGAGGGGCCTGCACCGAGAACCCGATGCAGCCGGCGGCCGCGCACATCCGCGCGTAATGGCCGGCGGAGCCGTAGTGACCGATGTGGCGGACCAGCCCCATCCCGATGCCGCCCGCGATCGCTTTGGCGATCGTCAGCTCGGTCGCCCGGGCCATCGGGAGATAGCCGAGCGCCCCGTCGCCGTCCACGACGACGGCGGTCGGGGTCTCACTCAGCACCCGGATGTTCGGCCGCGGGTTGCAGTGGCCGGTCTCGACCGCGCGGCAGTACCCGTTGACGGCCCGCGTTCCGTGACTGCGAACTCCCCGGAGGTCAGAGTTGACGAGCAGGCGGCTGATAAGAGCGGCGTGGTCGTGGTCGAGGCCTGCCTTCTCGAAACAGGCGGTGGAGAAGGCGAGGAGACGGTCTTCCTGGACGAGGACGTACGACTGTGGAGGTTGGTTCATAGCAGCTCCTGTGGGATGTGAGGATCATCGTTCTTTCCGCCTTCACCGACCACCGGCCACTGACCACCGACTCCTGATGTATCAGTGATCCCAGCGAGCGGTCACGGGCAGCGACTGGTACGTCTTGCGAATCTCGTTGAAGCGGAGCCATTCGGTGACAACATCCCACGGTCGCAGCTGGCTTCGGACGAGAAAATCCGCCTCGGGCGGGTAACAGGCGACCGGGGTGGCGTCGGGAGGATCGTGAAACGGATGGCCGTCGTCGGTGCGATAGTTCGTCGGCAGGGCTGCGCTCTGGTAACGGAGGTCCATGCTCCATCGGATGACATCCGTCACGTTCTCGATCGAGCAGTGGGGCGTCCGGTTGGTCAACAGGAGGACTCCGCCTTTCCGCACCGGAACGGTCACGGGTTCCACCGGCGGCATCTCCTCCGGGACGATCACTAAGTAAGGGATGACGGGCTGGACGGTGTGCCGGAAGACCCGTCCCTGATGGACGCGCGGGATGACCTGCATGCAACCCCGTTCGGGGGTGGCATCGACTAAGGGGATCCAATAGGTCAGGACCAGGGCATCGTCGCAGGCCGGCTCGAAGTAGCCGGAGTCCTGGTGCCACGGGACGACCCCGCTGGGGAGACGGGGCACTTTGGGGCGCAGCCGGTAGACGGACGACGCGATGATCTCCGGACCGACGAGGGATTCCGCCAGGTCAACGAGCTTCGGGTTGGTGAGCAACTGAAAGATGCCCGGCCCGGAGAGTTGACCGCTGTAGATGCCCCGGTACAGTTTCTCGGTCTCGGCCGTAATCCGCGTCAGCCGGGTCTCGAACCCTTCTTCCTCGTACGGGCGGCTCAGATCACCCGATGCAACTAATTCTCGCGCCCGCCGATCGACCTCCTCGTTGATCTCATCGATCACCGGTTGCAGGTCCTCATCCGTGAGGAGGTCTTCAACAACCAGGTAGCCTTCACGATGGAATTCGGCACGCTGAGCCGGGCTGAGTTTCATCCCCGTTCTCCTTCCATGCAATCTCTCACGCTGTGTGTATAATGGTACTGCGATTGGTCCTGTCAAGAGAGAAAATGTTTACCCCTTTTCCAGGACCAGCACCCAGTCCTGGTAAATCGGCAGTCGTGACAACGGCAGCGGCCAGTCACCGTTCCCGTCCGGGATGACTACACCGAGGTGCAGTTCCTCTGCGTTGACGGGGTTGAACAGAAACGCGCGGTAGGTCGTTCCAAGCTCAACCCTTTTGACGACGACGGCAGGGGTAAACCAGGGCAGGAAGCACACCCGGACCTCGCCGGGGATTCCGGCCGCATAGGGGGCGGAGTAGTTCTGCTCGCTCCAGTGCGGCTCGACCCACTCTGGATGCGGTTCAAACCGCCACCAGGGGTACCGTTCTAACAGCCGCTTCGCCAGGCCCAGTTGCGCAGACCCCGGTAAACGGGAGGCATCCTCCCACGGAGTATGGCCCCACGACATTCCATGGGGCGAAGGACCGAATGGCTTCTCACGGGTGTTCACCTGCCAGATTCCGTTAGCACCGTACGTATGCCCGCACGCCCCGCTCAGGAGGCACACCCAGAACATCAACCGCTGCACCTCCTGCCGGCAAGCCTCGCCGATCCCCTCATAACAGACCTCTCCGTCGATCACCGGCAGGCGAGGCGTCCGGTTGTACGACTCCACCACGCGCGCGACGGTGTTCGGCAGGCTCTGGCGATCCCCATGGCCGGTCTGGAGCATGTCCAGGTCGAGCAATGCCGGGTCGTCCACCTGGTTGTGCGCGCAATCGGTCGGGTGGATCGTGATGGGATGATGGAACGGGTCGAGCTGGCGTACGTACGCGGCCAGCTCCGTCCAGCCCTTCTTCTGGAACTCCCGATCCTGCTCCTTGTGCTCCGAGAGGTAGTACGGCATGATCCCTTCGCCCGCCAGGCACCAGACGACCGGGTACGCGCCGTAACGCGCCACTAAGTTGCGCCAGTGTTGCTTCATGCGCTCGATGCCCATCCAGGGCAAGAAATACCCCCAGCAGCCGACGATGCAAGGCACCAGCCCGGATCGCACGAGCCAGTCGATCCGCAGGTCGGCCATGTCGAAATAGGCCGGGTTGAGGCGGCTGTAGTCCGGTTCCCACGGGAACCCGGCTTCGTTCGCCCCCCGCTCGTCGAACGCCGGCATGTCCGGGTACAGCCCGGCGACGATCTGGATCACGGTGAACCCTTTCTGCACACGGTCGGCGGCCAGAGCCTGAAAATCGCCCGGCCAGCGCAGACGCGCGCACAGTCCCATCCACCAGGTATCGCCCAGCCAGAAGAACGGGGTGCCGTCACCATGCTCCAGGTAGCGGCGGCTGTCGCTCATGCGCAGGGACCCGTGCCGTAAGAGGGGGTTGTTCCCCGCATACGGGACGACCTCCAGCGTGCCTTCCTGGCCGTGCAGGTCCGGGTTCTGCTCATCCGAGCAGACGGAGTGAGACCGGTGCGTTCCCACGACCGGCGAGGCGTAGCGCACCCGCCAGGTCTGGCCGCCGGCCCAGAACGCCGGAACCCGGCGCTCCACGCCGTCGGGATCGGTCACGATCACATCGACCTCGACCTCGTGAAACGGGTCA
>JACQVL010000222.1 GCA_016209865.1 Candidatus Latescibacterota bacterium
ACTCTTCATGGCGACCTGAAACGCGATCATTCGCTGGAGGACCGCGGCCTGGGCGTCGCCCACTTTCGCGGCCCTGGCTCTGGCCTCCTCAGGCTTCGGACTGGGCTGATCGAGCAGAGCCATCAGGTCGAGCCGGGCGATCTGGAAGTCGGCGCGCAGGCGCGCCATGTCCTTCGCTACCCCGATCCGGAGTTCCTTCAGCTTCGTCTGCTGCTCGTCGGTCAGCTTCAGTCGCTCGATGAGCGGGGCTGGCATCTCCCCTTGCGGCATCGGCTCCATCATCGGCGGGCTGTCGAACCCAGGCCCGATCACGATGTCCTCCTCCACCATCTCATCCAGGTCGTCAAACACCGGCGGGCCCCACTCCGGTTGAGCCGCCGCCTGTTGGCTCCACGACGCGGCCAGCATGATCGCCAGCACGCTGATGATGAGGATGAATGTCTGTCTCATAAGAAACACTCCTTCCTGTTATAAGGGTGAGCGACCGGGTCTCATGCAATCAAGGATGAACTTTGTATCCGTCTCGATGCGGGCGATCACAGAGGATCGCCCCTACCGACCACCGATCACCGATCACCGACCACTGCATTTACAGACCTCACCAGGGGAACCACCTCCCCCGCCGCGGAGGCGGCGGCTGTTTCATCTTCTGGGTGAGTTGCCGGAATTTGACCTTCTGATCCGGCGTCAACACCTGCTCGATCTCCATCCGGGTGCTGTCAGCGATCGCCTCGAAACGCGGGCGAATGACCTCGCGCCGGAGGGCCCTCATCTTCTGACCGCTCTGCTCGAGGATGCGATCCACCTTGGTGCGCTGATCCGGTGTCAGCTTGAGTTCCTCGGCGAACCGGTTCGTCAACCGGCCCCTCATCCGATCTTCCATGCCCGGTCCTCTCGGGCCGAAGAACAGCGGGCCACGGGCGAAGAAGCCCACCCCAACCCCGAGCAGGAACGTGAGGACCAGCAACACCGCCGCGGTCCACCGGCTCGTGCCCATCATACCGCCTCCGCATCAATCCGACCGCGCGGCGTCGTCCAGCACGGCGGTCTGAAAGACGGTCTCCTTCGAGATCGCCTGATTCCCCACCAGCACCTGTTCCCCGGCCTTCCCTGTCCCGTTCCCGGTGAGATAACTCTCGATGTTGCTCGTGCCCTCGTCCTGCCAGAACAGGGACGTGAGGATCAACGTCGCGGCGATGAGCGCCGGGATGAGCCGCTTGGAGACCCAGATCACCTCCGGCCAGAAGACCGACCGGACGCCTTCCGCATCCAGACGCGCAGACAGGCGGGTCCAGAAGAACGGCGGCGGCGCGACCGGCACGCGCCGGGCGAGCAGGCGCTGGGTCGCGCGGACGAGGTCGACCTCCCGGGCGCACGCCGGACAGGCGGCACAGTGTTCGCTGACCCGCTGCGCCTCGTCCTTGCTCAACTCCCCGCAGACGTATGGAAAGAGCAGGTCGATCGGATGTCCAGTCTGCATCAGTTCCCCCCGGCTTTCCATGCCTCGTAGAACGGCCGTAGTCGTTCTTTCAACGCTTCTCTCGCCCGGGTCAGACGGGACTTCACCGTGCCGACCGGGCAATCGAGAATGGCGGCGATCTCTTCTTGAGACCGCCCTTCCAGGTCTTTCAAGACGATGACCACTCGATGGTCGGGCGTGAGGGTGTTCAAGGCCGCGTGGATCGCCTGCTGAAGCCGTGCCTCATCCAGGGTCTCCGTCGCATCGGGTGACGCATCCTTAAAGAGGAAATCGAGATCCCCCTCCGATTGGTCGACCAACTGGTCGAGTGACATCACCGCCGAACGCCGACGGCGGCGCTTGAGCCAGTCCAGGCATTGATTCACCGTGACCCGGTACAGCCAGACCGAGAATTGCGATCCCCCCCGGAACGTCGGGAGTGACCGGTAGACTTTCAGAAAGACCTCCTGAGCGATGTCGTCAGCCTCCGTGGGATCTCCCATCACGGAGACGATGATGTTGAAGACCGTACGTTCGTACTGTTCGACGAGTTGGCGGAAGGCTGCGCGATCCCCCGACTGGCAGCGCGCGACAAGTTCCATGCTCGCGTCTTGTGGTGTATCATTCGGCACATGGACTCCGCTGACCCGTTCCTCCTGCGGCCGCTGTGATCGATCTTCTCACTCTGTCTGTTTGACGACGAGGCCCGTTTGTGAGTTCCATACCGGGAGAGAAAAACCAGGGGAGTACGACGGAGGAGAAAAAACGGTTGTCGGGGCGACCCGGGTCGCCCCGATCGTGAAAGAGGATTACAACGCTTGCTTGATCGCCTCCTCGACGACCGCCCGCTCCTGATTCCCGATAAAGCGTTTCTGGACGATCCCTTTCCGATCGATGACAAACGTGTGGGGGATCGTCAGGATGTTGCCGTACGCCTGGTACGTGGCTTTGTCCGAGGCCGCGATCGGGTACTGGATGTTCAGCTTCTTGACGAACGGTCTGGCCACGTCCAGTCCGCCTTCATCCAGGGACAGCCCGATCACCGCCACCCCTTGCTTCTTGTACTGGGTGTAGAGGGCGTTCAATATCGGCATCTCGTGGAGACAGGGCGGGCACCAGGACGCCCAGAAATTCACGACGACCACCTTCCCGGCAAGAGCCGACAGCTTGACCGGCTTGCCGCCCAGACCGGGAAACGCGAACGCCGGAGCCGGGGAGGAGCCTTCGACGAGCTGGCGAGCCTCGGCAATCTTCCTGAGTTCTGCGACGACCGCGCGGCGGATCCGGCCTTCCATCTCAGGGGTGAGGGTGATGTTCAAATCCCGCTTGACCGCTTCCGGGTCGATGTTGGGTTTCCCGGCTTTCGAGTTGGCGAACAGATTCAGGACGTACTGGACGACCTGCCGTTCCGCCACCGTCAGCTCTTCCGGCTGAGCCGGCGTCTGCGGCGTCGCGGCCTGTCCCTGTTCCGCGTGGGGCCGGCTCGACCAGACCAGGTGCAGCCCGATGACGAGGATCGGCAGGACGAACAGCACGGGAAACCGGAATCGCGTTCGACGGGGTCTCATCGTTTATCCCTCCGTTGGTGTCCGGGTTGCTTTGCGCACCCGTCGTTTGCCAGGCGACGAGACACCGTCTTTCTGCTCGGCCCGGTCGAGCAGACGGCTGATGTTCAGATGAAAATGGGCCAGGTCCGTCCGGTCGACGATCGTCGCCGCGCTGACCCCGACGGCGATGGCGACCGCCTCCCGAATCTCGGCCCCGGTCGCGCCCGCTTTGAGCGCCTTCTTCAGATGCCCCTCCAGACAATTCTGACACCCGGTGCAGAGCGAGGCCGCGATGGCGACCAATTCTTTCGTCTTCGTATCGAGCGCCGTCCCCGCTTTATACGTCTCCTGATAGAACTCGAAGTAGATCTGTTTCATCCGGTCTTCGAGCAGCTCATACGATTTCATCACCCGGCTCACCAGCCCCCCTCCGCGCCGTGGTATCAGTCAAGCGCAATTCATTAATGATTATACATTATTGTTCAACGAGAGGTCGAATCCCTTCATTCTTTTTCAGGGCATCACTCATACTGGAGACTCTCCGCCACATCGACCCGCACCGCCTTCAAGGCCGGGTACAGTCCGGCCGCCGTCGAGATGGCGGTCGCCGCGACCACGCTCATCACCAGCCAGCGCGGGGAGAGCGTGAAGGTCAGGTCGAGTTGACTCACCAGCGCGAGGCCATCGACGATGATCCGGGCCAGCGGGATGCCCATGCCGCTGCCCAAGACGCCCCCGACGAGTCCGACGACCGTCCCCTCCAGGATGACGATCCGTCCGAGCTGAGCGGGCGTCACACCTAACGCCTGCAGCAGTCCGAACTCCCGCCGCCGCTCGAGCGCCCCGATGACCAGGGCGTTCGTCACCCCGATCCCGGCGAGGAGGCAGGTCATCGCTAAGATGAAGTCGAAGATCCGGAAATCGCTCGTCACCCCGCCGATGACCCACGCCCGCTTCTGGCCTCCGGTGATGATCGACAGCTCGAACGATCCACCGTACCAGGCGATCAATTCATTCTTAACCCGGTTTTCATCCGCCCGTTCGTCTAACACGATGACGAACTGGTTCGCCGCCGACGTCTCCACCCGGAACGCCTGTGTCATCGTGGCCAGGTTCATCACCCCGAAGAATCGCTCATCGATAAAATACCCGTATTCGTCCGTGACGGCCAGGATGGTGAAGGTCATCGGGCCGCCGTTCGTGCTGAGGGTCAGACGATCCCCCGTCTTGAGGCCGCGGGCGTGGGCCAGTTGTGAGGAGATCAGGAGGGCGGGGGTGGACGTGAACCGGCGGAGCAAGTCAGGACTCCGGCTGAACAGCCCGTACCGTAAGCCGTCGGCCGGGAGACCACGGATCAGGAAGGGCGCCGGGATGGTGTGCGACATCGGCACGACCGCCCGCACGCCGGGGACGGCGGTGAGCCGGGCGTACTCCGCCGGGGACAGGAGTCGAGACGAGACGAACAATTTCCCGCCGACGGCAGGGTCGACCCATCGCTGGCTCTGGAGTCTCAGGCTCATCGTCATGTGCTTCAGTCCGACTAAGGCGGCGAAGACGAACGTCAGGATGCCTAAGGAGGCGGCGATGCGGGCGGTCGACCGCGACAGGGTGCGCTCGACGAGGAACCCTTCGCAACGGATGAGCCGCTTGATCGGCCAGGAGATGGCGCGAATCAGCCGGCCGGTCAACGACGGGGCGAGGAAGATGAGGCTCAGGAACGCCGCGAACAGGAGCGCCGTCTGCACGACGAGCGGCAAACCCTGACGCCACGGGATACGGAGGGCGGACGCCGCCGCCATGTACCCCGCCGGGAGGGCGATCAGGAGGGCGGCGACCAGGAGGGCGTACAGCCGGCGGGACAGGACGATCTCCAGCCGGAGGCCCCGCTGCTTCAGCGCCTCGACGACGGAGAGCCGGCGGGCTTTGAGGAGCGGGTAGACGGCCCCGCCCATCGCCGCGCTGACGCCCAGGACGACCACCTGGACGAGGCGTTCCCGAGGCAGACGAAACATCCAGACCCGGGTGCCCGTCCCCAACGAGGAGAACCCGAACAGCATCAAGAGCCGGGTCAGCACCAGCCCGCCGATCAGCCCGACGGCGGCGCCGACCACCGCCATCACGCACGCCTCCACTAAGAAGACCGCCGCGATCTGCCGGTCGGTCGTCCCCACGGCCTGCATCAGGCCGACCTCCCGAATCCGCTCGGCCAGGGCCATCGACAGGGAGTTGAAGACCAGGTACAGACCGAGCACTAAGGTCAGCAGCCCGCTGACCCTGACGCCATCCCGCATCACCTTCTTATCCCCCGTCTCCCCGGCCAGGACGTGGGGCGGGAGGGTCACGGTATGGTCGGGACCGAGGTCAGCCCGGATGGCATCGACCGTCGCCGTCCCGTTGAGTTTCACCCAGTAGAACGGACTCACCGCCTGGCTTCGGAACGCCCGCCAGCCGTCCCAGAACGGGATGATGCCCACATTCCCGTTGTTGCGCTGGCCGAGCAGCCACACCGGGATCAGCCCGATCACCCGGAAGGCCAGGTCGGGCCGCTCGGCAAACCGGACCGAATCCCCGATGCCGATCCCCAGGCGGGCGCTCACCCGCTCCGTCAGGATGATGACGTGCCCCCCGCTGTCGGGGAGGTCGTGGCCGGCGGAGACGTGGTACCCGCCGAACCATCCGCTCGCGTCCTGCTCCAGCCCGGCGACGGCGATCGCCTCCGACCCGTCCGGCCGGAGGATGGACAGGGTGCCGAAGAAGAGGGGGGTCACCCGCTGCACGTAGGACTTGCTCCGGAGCCGGGCCAGGTCGGCGGCGAACGACGCAGGGTCGCCCGCCGCCGTCGAGACCTCCAGGTCGGGAGTCCCGTACGCGGTGATTTCTTTGATCTTGAGGGTGATGAGGGTGTTGTAGTCGAGGACGAACACCGCGACGGCGGTGGCGACCCCGACGGCGATCCCGAGCGTGGTGAGGAGGGTGCGAGTTTTTCTAGATGCCAAGTTCCTGAAGGCAAGCAAAAATACGGCGTTCATTCACCTCGGGTCCTGTCAGTACATAGTTGGAAGCGATGACCCCGTCGTTCAGGAAGAGGACGCGGTCGCCGCGTGCGGCATCTTTCGCGTTATGGGTGACGAGGAGGATCGTCTGGCCGCGGTCGTCCGCGCACGCGCGCAGCAGCCGCATGATCTCCTCCCCCACGTGGGTGCCAACGTTCCCGGTCGGTTCGTCGGCGAGGACGATAGCGGGCGTGTTGGCGAGCGCCCGGGCGATGCTCACCCGCTGCATCTCGCCGCCCGACAACTGGTGGGGGAAATGCTCCATCCGGTCGGTGATCCCGACCCACTCCATCAGCGCGTCCAGATGGGCGCGTCTCGATTCCGGCCGTTCCCCGCCGATGAGCAGGGGGAGGGCGATGTTCTCCCGGACGGTGAGGTTGGGCAGCAGGTTGAAGAACTGGAAGATGAACCCGATCTTCGCCCGGCGGAGCAGGGTCATCCGCCGCCGGCTCAGGCCGATGATCGACTGGCCGTCGATCATGATGTCGCCCGATGTCGGCCGCTCCAGGCCGGACAGGAGGTGCAGCAGCGTACTCTTCCCGCATCCGCTCGGCCCCATGATCGTCAGAAACTCGCCCTTCTGGACGCTCAAGGTAATCCCGTTCAACACACAGAGCGTGCGGTCGCCGGTCGTAAAGACTTTGGTTAATGCGCGTGTTGCCAGGACGGGGGAATCAGTCATAGATCAGTGACGAGTGACGAGTGACAAGTGACAAGTACCCCTATCATTGCCTGTCACCGGCGACTCGTCACTGTTTTTTCCGCCGGCCGAGATGATCTCGTTCGTCGATCTCATGCTGATCCTGCCATGCCGCCAGCAGCGGAGGAGACAGGACGAGGGCGGTGTACGGGCTGACGAGCGCGCCGATCAGGACGAGCAGGCCGATCGAGCGGATCGGGCCTGCGCCGATCAGGACGAGCGGGAGGGCGATCAGGATGAGGCTCATCGTGAAGACCAGCGCCGGCCGGAGCGATTGGAGCGCACCCCCGGTGACTGTCTGGGCCGGCATCTCCCGCCGGGCGGTTCGCAGGGGAGGCCGGAGCCGGTCGAGGATGGCGCAGGTCAGACTCAGGGTGTATCCCCCGATGGCGACGATGCCCAGCACGATCGAGGGGGACAACGGGGTCCCGACCCCGACGACGAAGAGAGCGGTGACGGCCATCCCGTACACCGGGAGGACGGTCGAGATGACCGCCAGCCGGGCCTGTACCCGCCAGGCCGCGTAGGACGCAGCGGCGAACGTCACCAGCAGGAGGCCGGCCCAGATCGGAAGCCAGCCGCCGTTCATCGCCCGGTCGAACAACGCGTTGATCAGTCCGCCGGCCACGGCGGCGAGGACCGCGATCGTGATCGTGCGTCCCGGCTGGTCGTCGAACTGCCAGCCCAGGTAGACGAGCACGAGCAGGCCGGCGATCAGCAGCCCGAACGCAAACCCGCCCCAGTTCCCGATGTCCCCGATGTCCACGGTCACGACAAACCCGCTCCGCAGCCAGAACGTCAGCACCCCGGCGGCGAACAGCGCCGCAGCCGTCACAACGACAACCGGCGCGTTCCCCGTCCAGGCGGTGTAGAATTTTTTGATGAGGTCCATAATTGATCTCAGCGCGTTTACCGACCACCGATCACCGACCACCGGCCACTGCCCTTGCCGCCTCCGCGATGCTCTCCGCATCCATCCTGTAGCGCTTCACTAAGTAGGGGATCGACCCGCTCTCGCAGAAACAGTCGGGAATGCCGACTCGTTTCAAACGGACAGACAGTCCGGCGTCGATCGCCGCATCCGCCACCGCGCTCGCCAGCCCGCCGGTGATGACGTGATTCTCGGCGGTGACGACGGTGTTCACGCGACCCACCAATGAGAGCACGGCGTCCCGGTCGAACGGCTTCAGCGTGCTCACGTGCAGCACGGCAGCCTGGATGCCTCCATCGGCTAACTGCGCGGCCGCCTCCAGCGCCCGTCCCGTCATCAAGCCGGTGCTGATGAGGGCAACGTCTCGCCCGTCCCGCAGTAATTTCGCCTTGCCCAGGTCGAACCGGTACGCGGTGGGGTCGAGCACGATTGGCACCTGGCCGCGGAGCACGCGCATGTAGACGGGGCCGTCGTAGTCGGCGATCGCCTCGACCGCCTGCGCGATCTCGGTCGCGTCGCACGGGTCGATCACGACGACGTTGGGCATCGCGCGCATCAGCGCGAGGTCTTCGATCCCCTGGTGCGTGCCGCCGTACCCGGTCGTCAGTCCGGGCAGTCCGGCGATGATCTTGACGTTCGTCTTCCCCAGGGCGGCGCCGATGGCGATGAAGTCGTACGCCCGGCGGGTGGCGAACACGCAGTACGTCGTGGCGAACGGGATGAACCCGGTGCGGGCGAGTCCGGCCGCCACTCCGATGAGGTTCTGTTCCGCCATGCCGATCTGAAAAAATCGTTCAGGAAACCGCTCGGCGAACACGTGGATATCGGTGTATTTGCCCAGGTCGGCGGTCAGCCCGACGATCCTCGTGTTGCGCTCACCCGCCCGGACGAGGGCGTGACCGAACGGGGCGGCCGCCGTCGCCGTTGCTCCTGCCGTGTCGGACGACAGCAGCGTGCCGGTGACACCGGGGGAGGGGTTCGTTGTCGTCGCCATATCGATTCCTTGTAGGGGCGAATCTCGTATTCGCCCCGATACGGGCGATCACAAGGATCGCCCCTACGACGCCTCCAATTGCTGCCGCGCCAGGTCCCACTCATCCGGCCCCACACGGATAAAATGGGCCTTCTCACGCTGCTCGAACAGGCGGACACCTTTGCCCATCAGAGTGTCCATCACGATCGCATGCGGCCGGCCGTTCACCGTCTTCGCGGCGTCGATCGCGGTGACGATCGCCTCGATGTCGTTCCCGTTGATCCGCTGCGTGTCCCATCCGAACGCCGCCCACTTCTCGTCCACCGGCTCGACAGCCATGACCTGCCGCGGCGGGCCGTCCGCCTGCTGGTTGTTGCAGTCGATGAACGCGAACAGGGAGTCCAGCCGGTAATACGCCCCGGCCATCGCCGCTTCCCACGTCGCTCCTTCCTGCAGTTCGCCGTCGGACAGCAGGTTGAAGACGCGGGCGTCGCGCCCGTCGAGGTGCAGACCCAGGGCCATGCCGACCGCCTGCGACAGTCCCTGGCCGAGCGACCCGCCGGTCATCTCAAAGCCGGGAGTGAACTCGCTGCCGGACATTTCGAGGCGGGAGCCGTCCGCCCCGTACGTGTCGAGTTCGTCGAGCGGAATGACGCCCGCCTCGGCCAGCGCGGCGTACAGGCCGATCGAGTAATGGCCGGTGGACAGGACGAAGCGGTCCCGGTCGGGCCAGTCGAGACGGTGCGGGTCGTACCGTATCTCATGAAAATACAGCACGGCCAGCAGGTCGGCGATGTCGAGTCCCTGGCCGACGTACCCCTGGCCGACCCGCTCCGCCATCCGCAGGACATGCAGGCGCAATCGCCTGGCGCGGACTTGTAACTCCGAGATGGTTGAGGCCCTGGAGTGTGATTCAACCTTCTGCATCTGGGGAAATCCTTTACGTAAGGACGAAGGACGAAGTAGTAAGGACGAAAAATAAGAGGAAAAGGGCTCTTCCGAGATTTTGGCGGAATTCAGCATTGTAGGGACGCAATTTATTGCGCCCTCTTTGGACATGATCCACGAAGGGCGCGATGAATCGCGCCCCTACAGGTGACCGATCTTGGGCATCATACCTCATCAGGGTCATGGTTCCGTAAAAAAGTCGGAAGAACCAGGAAAAGATTTTTCGTCCGTCCTGCATCCTTGCTTTTTCGTCCTTCGTCCTTCATCCTTCGTCCTTGCTTTTACGACAGCTCCATCCCGCCGGTGAAGTTGAACCGCTCGGCGGTGACGTACGCGGCCGCGTCGGACGCCAGCCAGACGGCGGCCTCGGCGACTTCGGCCGGTTCGACACGGCGACTCATAGGGAGTCCCTTCGTGCGCTCCGCCCGCAGCTCTTCGGCGGACTTGCCCGTGACGCGCACCAGGTCGTGTTCGAGCGCGTCGATCATCCCACCGGTCATCCGGCCGGGCGCGATGCAGTTCACCGTGATCCCGTACGGCGCCCAGGCGACGGCGGCGGCGCGGGTCATGCTGTCGACGGCGGCCTTGCTGGCGGCGTACGAGACGAAGTTGGGGAACCCCATCTTCGAGGCAGGCGTCGTGATCGTGATGATCCGGCCATACTGCTGCGGGATCATCACCCGCGCCGCGGCCTGCATGCAGAAGAACGCCCCACGAGCGTTCACCCCGAACACCCGGTCCCACCGTTCGGGCGTCACGTCGAGGATGGCATCGACCAGACAGATCGCCGCGCAGTTGACGACGATGTCGAGCCGGCCGAACCGGGCGACGACGGCGTCGACGAGCTGGCCGGGCACGGTCGCGTCGGCGATATTCCCCTGGAGCGCCATGCCCTGTGTACCCTGTCCAGCGAGTTCCAGCGTCTCGACGGCCGCCTGCTGGTTCAGGTCGGCCACGGCGACCGTGGCGCCTTCACGGGCGTACACTCTCACGACCTCGCGGCCGAGGCTTCCGCCGCCGCCGATGATGAGGGCAATGCGGTTCTGCAGCGTCATAATCAGTCACCTTTCGGCACGGTCATTCATACTGTAACGCACGGATGGGATCCAGCCGGGCGGCCTTTTGCGAGGGGATGAGCGCAAACGCCACGTTCAGGACGATCGCCAGCGTCAGCGCCAACAGGGCATTCGCGCCGTCGAACACGAACGGCAGGTTGACCCGCTCCGCGATCATCCGGGAGGTTTGCCAGCCGGCGGCCAGGCCCAGGATGCTGCCGAGCGAACTGACGACCGCGGCTTCAAAGAGAACTTGGAAAAAGACATCGTGGGCCGTGGCTCCGAGGGCGCGTCGCGTCCCGATCTCCACGGTGCGCTCCTTGACGGCAATCCACGAGATCGCCAGAATCCCCAGTCCTGACACCACCAGCCCGCTCAGCCCGATCCAGCGGACGAAGAACCGGAGCTTCTCGGACGACGCGAGCTGAGTGTCGATCAACGCTTTCTGGTTCTGCGCCTGAAAATCCTCCGGCTGCCTGGCCGACGCGCGGTGACGCTGTCGAAGCACGCTTACGACCGTCTGGGCGGCCTCATCCATCGCGTCCCACCGGTCGACCTCGATGAGGATCGCGCTGTAGTAGTCGATGTTCATCAGACGGTGCATCGCCGTGCTGAGCGGTATGTAGACCTGGTTATCTTCGTTGGCGACGTCGAGTCCCTGGCCGCGTTCCGACATCACCCCGATGACTTCAAAAGGAACACGGTTGATGAACAGCCGCTGGCCGATGGGGGACTCGTCCTCGAACAGATCATGGGCGACCGTCCGGCCGAGCACGGCGACACGACCGGACCGGCGCAGGTCCGCCTTGTCGAAGAAATCCCCCTGCGCCACGCGCCAGTTTTTGATCCGGATATAACCCGGCTCGCACCCGACGACCGGGCAATTCTTCGAGAACTCACCCGCCTTCAGGAGAAAGCCTCGGACTGCCACCGCTGACGCTCGCCGGATGGATGGAAGTTCGCGCCGGATGGCCCGGTAGTCCTGTTCGACGAGGGTGGTGACGATCGTGCCCGTCCGGGCGCGGCCGCCGACGCTGCGGCTCTGCTGGGGGGTGACGATGAGGACATTCGTGCCCATTCGTTGGATCTGATCGAGCACCTGCTGGCGTCCGCCCGATGCGTAGTTCACGGAGGCGATCACTCCCGCCACACCTAACATCGCGCTGAACAGGATGAGGGCGGAACGCAGGCGGAATCGCCACATCAGCCGCAGCGATCCTGACATGATATGGAGGAACTTGGCCATGCCCTACACTCGCAGCGCGGCCACCGGGTCGACGTTGGTGGCCTTC
>JACQVL010000226.1 GCA_016209865.1 Candidatus Latescibacterota bacterium
CCAAATTCCTGTTTCAGTTCCACCCGGTCCATGCCGGGACAGGTCCACTGCACCGGGTTGAGGATATCGATTCCCATCTCCACTAAATCGGGCAGGAACGCGCGGATGCTGCCGTCATCGTGATGGAACACCTTGATGCCGAATTCGTGGCAGAGGTCGATGAACCGCCGGTGATAGGGCGCGTAGAACTCGTGGTAGACCTCAAGACTGATGAGCGGGCCGGTCTGACCGCCTAAGTCGTCCGTCACCTGCGCCACGTCGATCAGCCCGTCACAGGCTTCGAACATCCGCCGGTGGTGGTTGTACATGAACTCGCAGAGGCGATGGAGGAGGTGATGGGTGAAGGCCGGGTTTTCCAGGAGATCGATCAACGAGGCTTCGAGACCGCGGAGCTTGTTGTGCATGAAAAAGGGGACCATATACCCGCATTGCACGACGTGGGTCTTGCGGAGGTCTGCGGCCGTCGCTCGCATCTGCGAATAATCGAACCAGTCGGACTGAGGCCAGGGGTAGGCGTCCAGATCGTCGATCGTCGTGGCGGCGGCTAAGGGATAGAACCACTGTTCATGGTAAACCCCGCCTTCATACGCCATCGGCTTGAGGCGCATCCCCCACATATCGACGATCTCGCCGTCGGGGACTTGAGGCAGGGGAGGGCCGGTATAGACAGGACCGACGCTCGCCATGCCGTCGATGTGTAAGCACCGGTAGACGGCTTCCCGTGACCCGAAGTGCCTGTCGAGGGCATCCCAGACTTCAGGGGTCGCCCAGATGTCGGTCGGGACGCGATCCAGCGGCTGGCGGTTGATGGCTGCCAGCATCCGTTCTCGTGAGGTCATGGCATCCCTATCTGCAGCACCAGACGGCCTAAGACCTTACCGTCGCGCAACCGGGCGAGCGCTTCGTTGGCCTGGTCGAACGGATACAGATCAGTGACGATCGATTTCGTCTTCCCCTCCGCCACCAGTCGCACGACGTCGATCAGGTCCTGCTTCCGGCCGCATCGCGTCCCGATGATCTCCAACTCGCTCTGCGCTAAAGACTTGCCGTTGAGCGGATACGTGTCGGGGGTGTAGCCGACGACGACGAGCCGCCCGCCGGGACAGAGCGCGTCCATGCCCGCGGCCAGGGTGGCCTCTTTGCCCACGATGTCGATCACGCAGTCCGCGCCCCATCCGCCGGTGAGCTGCCCGACCGACGCCGCCACATCCTGCGCGCTCGCGTTGATGGCGACGTCCGCGCCGAGGTCGACCGCCCGGGCGGTCTTCTCCTCCGTCTGATCGACGGCGATGACGCGGCCGCCCGACAGCCTGGCGAACTGGACGGCGAACGACCCGACGCCGCCCACCCCGACGATGACCACCGTCTCACCCAGCGTCAGTCGGGCACGGTCAACCGCATGGAACGCGGTGATCCCGGCGTCGCAGAGTACCGCCGCGTCCGGCCACGGAATCCCCTCCGGGAGCCGGACGACCTGCCGGGCGGGAATCTTGAGGAATTCCGCATACCCGCCCGGCACATCGCGAACGCCTAAGACACCGGCCATCTGGGGACACAACTGTTCCCGCCCGGTCAGACAGAGGGGGCACGCGCCGCACGTGAAGAAATTATAGGTGATCACCCGATCGCCCGGTTGGACGGACGTCACCGCACTCCCCACCTGGCGCACGACCCCGGCGGGTTCGTGTCCCATGATGAACGGCAACTCCGGGGTATAGCCAAACCCGTCGAGCAGCTTCAGGTCGGTCCCGTCGATGCCGCACGTCATCACCTGGACGAGGGCGTCGTCCGGGCCGATGCTGGGGTCGGGCGCGTCCTCGATGACGAGCGGCTTCCCGAATGCCGTGAGCACGGCCGCTTTCATGGCGTGCCTCTCCTTACATCAGGCCGATGATCGCGCGGGCTTCGTCCGGCGTGGCGATGTCGCGGCCGAGCTCACGGCTGATGCGCACGATCTTCTCGACGAGCTGGGCGTTGCTCGTCGCGTACCCGCCGGGCGACAGGTACGGGTTGTCCTCCATCCCCACGCGCACGTGGCCGCCTAACAGAATGGCCATCGTCAGGATGTGCCAGTGCATCGGCGGGTCCATCACCGACGTGTTGAAGATGAACCCGTCCGGCTGGTGATCGTACATGTACTGGATCCCCTTGAGGGTCGGAGGCGTCCAGTTCCCGCCGCGCCATCCCAAGAACTGCGTCGCCCACACCGGCGTGTTCAACAAGCCCGCCTGGATCAACCGCTGGGCGTTCCAGACCCCGCCGAACTGGAAATTCTCGACCTCCGGCTTGATCCCGTGCTCCAGGGTAAACCGGCCGTACTCGGCTAATTCGTTGCGATCATGGATGGCATACAGGTCGATGGCCGGGTGCCGGGGTTCGTCGTAGTTGAAACACTCGTCGTGCGGATGGAAGCAGACGGACACCATGTCCGGTTCCTGTTCCAGGAGGACGAGTCGCTGCTGGAAGGGGGCGTGCGCGTAGCCGTACTGGATGATCGGCCTGGTCGAGCATCGGTCGACGATCCTCTGCCGCATCGTCAGCCAGCCGGAAACGTCGAGGTCGACCTCCTGGGCGCCGCCTTCGGCGAACGAGCCCCGTGGCTTGAACGGGCCGTGGATATGGCAGATCGACGCGCCCGCGCTGACGCTGCGGACGTACTCGTCCACCACAGTCTCCATCCCCTTCGGGGTCGGGTTGTGCGGGTTGAGGGGATAGGAGATGGTGCTGTCGCAGGTGATGGTGATGATGAGCTTGTCCATCGAGTTGTGCTCCTTTCAGTGAATTCCTAATTCATCCATCACGCGCCGCAGGTACGGGACACCGATCCGTGAGCCTTCGATGGGGAAGGGGTACAGCCACAGGTCGAGCATGCAGGTGCCGTGGAACCCGATCGCCTTCAGGGCGCGGACGATGCCCGGCAGGTCGAGGCAGCCGGCGCCCGGGGCGAAGTGCAATTCTGAACTGTGCCGATCGCTATCGGAGAAATGAATATGCTGGATGCGGCGCCCGAGGGCGTGGACAGCCTCGATGTAGCCCTCCGGCAGACCGACGCCGAAATGGCAGCAATCGTAGGTGACGCTGAACCATTCCGGGTCTAACCGGTCGCAGAGCGTGACGAGGAACGCCGTATCGATCCCCATCGTGAACGGGTGGACTTCGACGGACAGATGGACGCCGTGCTGCCGGGCGTAGGGGATGGCGTCCTGGAACAGCCGCGTCGTCGCGTCCAGCGCCCAGCCGTGGATCTCCTCACGTGAGGCGCCCGGCGGCGGCCTGCCCTCCCAGGCTAAGAGGTGGGGAACGCCCAACGCGGCGGCGGTGTCGATGTCCTGCTTCAGTCCCTCCAGGACGCGGGGCCAGTCATCCGGATGGGCCAGTGGGGTAAAGTAGTCAGCGGCGGCGGTGTTGTAGCGGATCAGGGTCAGGCCGAAGGAACGAACGGACTCATTGAACTGTCGCTTGAGGACGCTCGTCTTGCACGCCTGAATGTCAGGCAGGCAGACCTCGATCCCTTCATACCCTAACGTCTTCATGCGTTCGAGCGCATCCTCGATCGGGAGTTGCCGGAGCATCATCGGGTTGCCGATCAGCATAGGCCCTCCGTGTTACGGGGGAATGAATCGTCTCAGCCTTGCACCTCACCCCTACGCCCCAGCCCCTTCCCCTCTCCGCCTGCGGAGAGGGGAAGGGGAGCGGGGATGAGGTGAGGTTTGAGGACAGGACATGCATAGAGATGCAGTTCGAAACATTATCTGAAAACTATAGTTTACCCTCATACGGACAACGTACGCATCCTGCTTGCGGTTGTCAACCCCTGCACGCTCAGGAGCGGGAAATCCCCAGATTTTCCTGCTTGACAAACACGGAGGTTTCTTCTACGCTCTCCCATGACGATACCCGTATGTTCCCTATACTTCACAGGAGGGATGGAGTGGACAGAATTCGGTTAGCGCTCGTCGGCTGTGGGGGAATGGCGAAAGCGCATCTGGATGCGTACCAGACGCTCCGGCAACGCGGGGTGGCCTGGTTTGAGATCGTAGCCGTCTGCGACCCGGTTGAGGGCAGCGCACGGGCGTTCGCCCGACAGACCGGGGAGTTTCAGGAGACGCCTGCGACGGTCTACACCGACCTCGACGCGATGCTGGCGCGGGAGAGGTTGCATTGTATCGATACGGCGTCCCCCCATTACCTGCACCACACGATCGCCATCGCGTGCATGGAAGCGGGACTGGATGTCATGGTGGAAAAGCCGTTAGGGGTGACGATGAAAGCCGCCCGGCTGATGTGTGCCTGTGCGGAGCGCACGAAGCGTATCCTGGCGACAGCGGAACAGGTGCGGCGCTGGCTGGGACCGCGTGCGGTCAAGTGGGCGCTCGACCAGGGCCTTATCGGGAGACCACAGTTTTTCTTCATGCACAGCAGCGGGGGAGTATCGACGCGATCGCCCGACGCGACGGAGCCGGTGGGGACGTTCACGTGGCGGCATGACAAACTCACCGGGGGCGGCGGCGGAGTGTTCGACGCGGGCGTCCACCATGCCGACCTCCTGCTCTATCTCTTCGGCGAGGTTGAGGCTGTCTACGCGTTCACGGGGACCGTCAACCCGGTCCCGCTGCGCAAGCCGGACGGCAGCCTGACGGTCGCCACGATTGAAGACACGACCGTCGCCCATCTGACCTTTGCCAACGGGGTCGTCGGGACGTGGACCTGGCCGGGCAGCCGGGGACACCGCATCAGCTACCTCGTCTATTATGGCTCACACGGGTCGATTTTCTCGGAGCAGGGCTATCCTCTCATGCCCCGTCTCGAACGGTGGAACGGGGAGGTCATCGAGCCTGACAACCTGAAACGGATGTACATCGACTCGTTGGATGCGGAGACCCGAGAGCGGTTGTTTCCACGCGTCGTCGTCGAAGACCCGGTGACGGCCGAGGGGGATTACGGCGTGGCGCTCGAATGCTATGACTATCTCTGCGCCGTCCGTGACCGTCGCCCGCCAGAGCTGGACGGATGGGCTGGGCTTCGGGCGCAGGCGATTCCCGAAGGCTTCTTCGAGTCGTCACACCTCCGGCAGGCCGTCCGGATCGAGGACGTGGTGAACGGAACGGTGGACGGCTATCAGCGCGAGATCAACGAACGGTTGGGACTGTAGTCTCCTTTTCTCGGTCGCTATACTGGAGTTGGTGAAGCCGGCGGTAGATGCCGTCTTTCGCTAACAGTTCTTCGTGCCGGCCGATCTCGCGCACCTCGCCTTTATGCATCACGATGATCGTATCCGCATTGCGGATCGTCGAGAGTCGATGGGCGATGATGATCGAAGTCCGGGTCTGCATGAGCCGTTCCACGGCGTCCTGAATCCAGAGTTCGGTTTCAGTATCCACACTGGCAGTCGCTTCGTCCAGGACGAGGATGTCGGGGTCAAACGCTAACGCCCGGGCGAAGGCGAGCAACTGGCGTTGTCCCGAGGACAGGGTGCTGCCCCGTTCGGTCAGGGTGTGCTGGTAGCCATCCGGCAGGCGCTGGATAAACCGGTCGGCGTTGACGTCCTGCGCGGCCTGTTCCACCCGCTCCTGTGAAATCCCCTGATTGCCCAGCCGGATGTTCTCCTCGATATTCCCCGAGAAAAGAAAAACATCCTGCTGCACGATCCCGATGCGGCGACGCAGTCCTTCCACGTTCCATTCCCGAATGTCGATCCCATCGACGAGAATCGCCCCTTTCTGGATGTCGTAAAACCGGGCAAGCAGGCTGATCGTGGTGGTCTTGCCCGAGCCGGTCGCCCCAACTAACGCCACGCTCTCGCCCGGGGTGATGTGGAAGGAAACGTCTCGGAGCACCCATTCTTCCCCTTTGTACGCGAACCAGACGTTCCGGAATTCGATCTCGCCCGTTGCCCGTTGTGGAGCCACATTTCCGCCTTCCGGTTCCGGTTTGGTATCCAGCAGTTCGAAAATACGTTCTGAGGACGCCATCGCCGTCTGGAGAATCGCATACCGTTCCGCGATGTCCAGAATCGGCCAGAAGAACCGCGGAATGTACTGGAGCATGGCGATCAAGATGCCCCAATCGATCCGGGATCGCACGACCTCCCCGCTGCCGTACCAGATCGCCAGCGCCATGACGACGGCTCCGATCAATTCCATGATGGGATAGAAGAAGGAATTGTACAGCGCCGACAGCAGATTGGCTTCCACATATCGGCTGTTGACGGCGTCGAATTGTTCGGTATGGCGGCGCTCACGGTTGAAGAGCTGCACGACGTCCATCCCGGTGATGTTCTCTTGCAAGAACGCATTGAGCCGGGCCAGCCGGGTGCGCGCGAGGCGGAAGGCGCGCAGCATCCGGCTTTGAAACCAGAACGTGACCCCGAACATCACCGGGACGGCTGCACAGGTCACCAGCGCCAGGTCGGTGTCCAGGTAGAACATGTACACGATGATGGCGATGACCGTAAAGAGATCGCTGAACGAAGCGACGATGCCGTCGGTGAACAATTCGTTCAACGCGTCGACGTCGTTCGTGTTGCGTGTCATCAGCCGGCCGATGGGAGTCCGGTCGAAGAAGGCCAATGGCAGGCGCTGGAGGTGCGCAAAAATCTCGGCGCGGACGTCGTACATCGCCCACTGGCCGGTGAGCTGGGTGATGAACCGCTCGCCATAGCTGGTGAGGAACTGGAGGAGCAGCAGGCCCACGAAGAGGAGGACGATCCGGTTCAATCCCTGGAAATTGCCCTTCAGGATGTAGGTATCGACGGCGATCTTCGTCAGGTACGGGCCGGCCTGGCTGATGATCGAGGTCAGGAGAATCAGCGCAAACGCGAGCGCGACCCACCCGATGTAGGGCTTCAGGTAGCCGAGCAGACGCACCATCAGCCGGGCATCAAACGGCTTTTCTGTGATCTCTTCTTCGTGGAAATCGGTGTAAGGCATAGGGGCGGTAGTCGGTGGTCAGTGTTTCACTCGTCACTCGTCACTGCCTTCATCACAGTTCGCTCAACTCATCCGTCAGTTGTTGTTGCTTATACATGTCCGCGTAGAGCCCGCCCAGCGCCACTAATTCCGCGTGCGTGCCCTGTTCGACGATGTGCCCCTCATCCAGCACGACGATCTGATCGGCTTCTTTGACCGTCGAAACCCGGTGGGCGATCAGGATCGTCGTCCGCTCGGCCATCACGTCCCGCAGACGTTTCAGGATTTCATCCTCCGTATGGGTATCCACGCTGGCCATCGCATCGTCTAAGATCAAGACCGGCGGCCGCCGGATGACCGCGCGGGCGAGGGCGGTGCGTTGTTTCTGTCCGCCCGACAGGGTGACTCCGCGTTCCCCCATCATCGTCTCCAGACCCTGAGGGAAGTCGGATACATCATTGGACAACTGGGCGACCTCGGTCGCCCAGGCCGCCTCCGTGTCAGGCGCGTTCTCCACCCCCAACGCGATGTTCTCGCGCAAGGTCGCTGAGAAGAGAAACGTGTCTTGCGGCACGTAGCCGATGGCGGCGCGCAGGGTCTGCAAGGCGATCTGCTCGACCGGGACGCCGTCGATCAACACCTGTCCCTGTGTCGCCTCGATCAGCCGTGGGATGAGCCGGGCAAGGGTGGTCTTCCCGGCGCCGACCCGACCGACGACGGCTAAGGTGCTGCCAGCCGGGATGCGCAGGGTGATGTCTTGCAGCACCGGGGTTCCGTTGTACGCGAAACTCACCCGGCGAAATTCGATCTCGCCCCGGATCCGGGCTGGGGTCGCCGGATGACTCGCATCCTGGATGTCCGGCTGGGCGCGCAAGACCTCGTTGATCCGGCTCATGGAGGCCGTCCCCCGTTGATACCGGTCGATCATCCACCCTAACGTGATCATCGGAAACACCAGCCGGGTCAGGTACGTGTTGAACGCGACGAACTCCCCGAGGGTCAGCTCATGCCGGATGATCTGGCCGCCGCCGATCCAGAGCACGATCGCTAAGGATGCGCCGCTGATGAGGAACATGAACGGGAAAAAGAGGCTCTGAATATGAATCAAGGCGCGGTTCTTGTGCAGATACTCCTCGTTGAGCTTCCGGAACGTCTCGATTTCCGCCGTCCGCTGCACGTAGGCTTTGACCACCCGTATCCCGGACAGGTTTTCCTGCACCCGTGCGGTGATCGCGGAAAACTGTTCCTGGACGGCGCGGAAGCCGTGATGGATTTTGGCCGCAATCCGGTTCATCACCAGCGCCAGCACCGGCATCGGCAGGAGCGCGTAGAGGGCTAACCGCCAATCGATCGTCGCCATGACCGTCAGGCTCAACCCGAACGCCAGCATCGCCGTGAAGATCATCCGGACGCCAAAATCGAGGAACATCCGCACCGCCTGGAGGTCGTTCGTCGCACGGGCCATCAGGTCGCCCGTCGGGGTGCGCTGGAAATAGGAGAGAGACAGGGTGAGGAGATGTCCGAAGTAGCGTTTCCGGATGTCATATTCGACGAATCGCGCCGTACTGTTCAGCCCCCACCGCATCCCCATCGACAATCCCATCTGAACCAGCGCGAGACTCAGGATCAGTCCCGCGTAGCGTGTGACATCGTGCAGGGCCGCCGCAGTTGCGGCCGTTTGCCCGGTCTGGCGGCTGGCTTCAACCCCCACTTGGGCCGCATCGATCGCCCATTTCAACGCGAGAGGAATGATAGTCGAGACGATCTGAGCGCCGGTCAAGAGGACGAGACTGAGGAGAATCCGGCGGTGGTAGGGACGTAGATAAACCCAGAACGGTTGAAAAAGATTCCAACTCACGTGCGGTTTTCTTCCGAATGCGGGTCGCGGTCGTGCATGTCCTCATCCCCCGCTGGTCCTCCCTTATGAAGGGGGGACGACAGAGGGGGTTGAATCAGCCAAGTCAGAATTGATGTTCCACTGTACCATTGTACAGAAAACACGCTCATTGTCAACGACAAAATGTGCCTCATGAGCGCATCCCACATGCCTATTCCGATGGGGAGGCGGGAGTCTCTAATCGACGCAGCTTGCGCTCCCACCCATACTTTTGGCTCCCCGTTAAGAGCGCTCGATGGTCTTCGGCGATGTCTTCCACGAATACAGGATCGGGGTCATAGCCGTTCCACGCCTGAAACATCGTCGGGGTGTATCCGGCGATAATCAAAACGCGATCCTTGTTGGATCGAATGATACCCGATGAGTGCATCAACGATTCAAAAAACAGTAGAGTCGAACCCGCCGGTGCCGCCACTTCGTGGATGATGCGGGGATCGTCGAGGGCCGCCTTAACGATCGCATTCCTATCCACGTCTTCTGAGATCTTATGAGTACCGGCAATCACCGTCGTCCCGCCGTCTCCCGGCTCTAAATCCGTCAAATTCGTCAGCGTCTTGACGAACGTGAAATGGTACAGCCCATTTTTGATGTAACTGAATCCGGGGTTGATCCCTCTGTGGAATCCATAGCTTTCTGGCTCGGTCTGATGCTTGACGGGCCGGCGGATGTGGGCATCCGATTGTTCCAGACGGACGGTGCCTCCCACGATCTCCTCTGCCATACCCACCAGGCGCGGATGGGTCACATACTCGAAGAAGCACAGATCGATGTGGGGCAAATTATCGATGCGGAAGAAGTCTTCCTTCGTACTGGAAAAATGGGAGCAGGCAGCCGGTAGCGCACCGGTTTCTCGGTAGACCCGCTCGATCTTGTAGATTGTATCGAGCAGTTTGTCGACTTCAGCCTTGCTCAGGACGTTTTCGATGACGACATACCCATTGATGTCCAGGTACAAGCGTTGCGCGGGGGTTAATGCGGGAAAGGGCTTGATCGAAACGGTCTGACTCATACAACCTCCTCTCAACTTTTACCTCGTGCGTCCGCTCCCGACCAGACCTTGCTCCAGCATCGTCAACAGGGCGGAGTCATCGACATCGAGCGGGAGGGTGATCTTCGCGCGGCGCCGGCTCGACTCGTACGTGGCGAAGATGAGTTCCGTCGCCTGCAGCGCCTTTCGTCCGCTGAGCACCGGCTCGCGTCCGGTCTTCAGGCACTCG
>JACQVL010000228.1 GCA_016209865.1 Candidatus Latescibacterota bacterium
CCGTCGTCGATCAGCTTGCGGCAGGTCTGCAGCCCCCCGCCGAGAAACGTATCGGGCGCGCCGCCGATCAGGAGTCGTTACGCGGCCGCAAGGGCGACCATCCGGCGGCCATCCTCACGGCTGACGGCGAGGGGTTTTTCGTTGTACACGCACTTGCCCGCTTCGAGCGCGGCCATGCCCACCTCGGCATGCGCCTTCGGGATGGTCAAGTTGATGACGACCTGAATCTCCGGGTCGTCGAGGAGGTCTTCGACGGTGTACACACGAGGAATCCCGAACTCTTCCGCTCGCGCCTTCGCCCGGTCGATGATGAGGTCGGCGCACGCCACGACCTCGAACACGCGAAACCTTTTTGCGACTTCGAAGTAGACTTTGCTGATCGTGCCGCATCCGATCACACCCGCTTTGATCGTTGGCATAAAGATGGGAATCTCTCCTGTTGAGACGGGAGAGGCTGCCCTGCATGAGGGCAGCCACACAGAGCAGCCCCTCCGTCATGACGCCGCTGGCTGTGCCGCCCCTCGCTTGGCCACTTTGTACACGACAGCACTGACGAGGATCGCGTAGACCCCAAACACGACGCCGACGATCAGGTGCGTGCCCGCGTGTCTCCAGATCATGGCCGTCGAGGTCATTTCCTCCGGGCTCAGGTAGTGGGTCTGGACTCCAAGAAGCCCGGTCGCCGCAGTGGCGATGGCGACCGTGATCTCTCCCCAGAACGCGAACAGAAAGCTCGCCAGCGCCAACTCTGCGTAACCGGACAGGGCGCCGCGCGCGGCTTTGAGTCCGAGATAGAAGGGGACTGCCAGGATGACGACGGTCGCGCTGATGAAGCGGGTGACGGAGAACGGGACACCCGCCGCTTCGGTGCCGAACCGGGCGAGGGTCACAAGGGTCACGAGAAGTATCGGGCCCCTGGCGACGCTGAGAGACCGACTGAACATGGCATCCCCCTTGACTATAGACGTTCAGGATTAAGGATTTCAATCACACTGCATCTTGAACCTCACCCCTACCCCACTGGCCCCCTTCCCCTCTCCGCAGACGGAGAGGGGAAGGGGGAGCGGGGGATGAGGTGAGGTGGACAACGAAACACCGCCTTGCCCCCTGATGAATGTTAACACAATTCATCAGGATAGGATCATTTCCCTCTTTTCAACCTTAACCGGAATCGTCCGCAACGTCAAGCAAAATATCTTGCCCGATAGCGTCTATCATGGTATATTTGAGCTATCTTTCCATCTCAATTCCTCAGTCGAACCCAGGATGATGAAGTCCTCATTCAGCGTTCTGGAGACCGCTATGCGTTCGACACCCCGGATGATCGTCGTCGGACTCTGCCTGTGGGCGTGTCTCGCCACCCCAGCCGCCGGCCAGCCGGCAGAGGCCGCGTCCGCCCAGACGCACATCGAGGCGGCCGTCGCGCATTATCAACGGCGCGAGTGGGCGGCGGCGAAGATGGAACTGCAGGCGGCGCTGAGCCTGCAGAAGAAATCCGCCCTCGCCCATCACTGGTTCGGGATGGTCGCCCTGCAGGAAGGGAAGAAAAAGGACGCCGAGCGGTCGTTCCAGAGAGCGGCCTCGTTGGACAGGAAGCTGGCTGAGCCGTACAACGGCCTCGGCCTGCTCTATCGCTCGATGAAGAATCGGAAGATCGACGCCATCAGCGCGTTCAAACGCGCCCTCGAACTCAACCCGGCGTACGCCGACGCTCAGTACAACTTAGCGACGGCATACCTCGACATCAACGTCATGAACGTGTTTCCGTTGACGTTCACCAGACCATTGTATTCCGGCCTCGGCCGGCAGGCGCTCCAGAAGACGCTCGACCTCAACCCGGATCACCCGGACGCAAACTACGCTCTCGGCGTGATCTATGAAGTCGAACTGAACAACCCCGACAAAGCCATCCCCTTCTACGTCCGGCAACTCCAGGTCAACCCCGACCGGGTCGAGACACTCAAACGCCTGGGCGTGTGTTATTTCAAAACGCGCCAGTATCAGGACGGGGTGAACGTGTTCACCGCCCTCGTCCGCCAGCACCCGGCGCTGGAGACGACCACCCGCCCGATCATGGCGATGCTCCAGGCGTCTGCCGCCATCAGCGCCAAGCAGTACGAACGGGCGGCGGCGACGTACGAGGAGTACTTGCAGACCCTCCCAGGCGACGAACGGGCCGTCTACGAAGACCTCACGGCGGTGGCTTCGGAGAGTGAACGCCGGGAGTACCAGTCCCTGCCCGAACCGGCGAAGGCGGAGTACCGGCGGCAATTCTGGAAGCAGCGGGACTCCGACCCGACGACGCTCGTGAACGAGCGTCTGATCGAGCATTACCGGCGAGTGACGTTTGCCCGCTTCCATTTCGGGGAACGGAAATCCCCGTGGGACCGGCGCGGGGAGATCTACGTGCGCTACGGCGACCCGGATGATCGCCAGGCCTTCGTCTTCTCCATCGGGGAACGCCAGGCTGACACCAAGGCCCCGGAAGAATGGGCGGGCTTCCCACGGACGACCCGGACGATCGCCGAGGGGATCCGGGAGAAGGCCCAGGCATCGAACCTCGAACGCTCCGCGTTTGCCCCGACCGGCAACGCGCGGGTCGACGCCATCCGGGAGATGAACCAGCAACTCCGGTATCAGTTGAGCGTCGAAGCCTCCACGATCGGCCTCTCCGCGTACCGGGTGGAGAGCTGGGTGTACGTGCCCATGGGAGTCGAGCTGTTCTTCGTCGACCAGCTCGGCAACGGGATGTTCGACTACCCGCTGCCGACCGAACCCCGGAATATCGTCCGGGCCGCGCGACAGGCGGAGTACCATCCGGAGAAACTCGCCCGGGAGATGATCAAGAAAGTGCCGGAATACTACCGGTACGATTACGGCGGGGAGCTTTTGCGCTTCTTCTTCGACGCGGTGACGTTCCGGGGAAGCGGGAACAAGAGCGCGGTCGAGGTGGCGTTCGCCGTCCCGATGAACCAGCTTGGCGCCGTCTCCGACGGGAAGGGGGCGCAGACCTCCCTGGAAAGCCGGGTGACGATGACCAACGCCGAGTGGGAGGATGCCGCCAGCGCCGCCACTCAATTCGGGCCGTTCACCCGTCCAGCCTCCATCCGCCCGAAGGAGGCCGGGACGGAGTTGACGACGTTCCAATTGCCCGTGTCCGCCCTGCCCGGTGAGTATACCATCGCGGTCTCGGTGCGGGACGCGGCGACTCGCCGGGTGGGCATCTACCGCCAGCCGGTGATGATCCCGTCTTACTCGTCCAATCAGTTGATGATGAGCGACATCAAGCTCGCCTCGTCGATCAGTCCGACGGTGAAGTCCGGCCCGTTCGTCCGGCACCGGCTGGAGATCGTCCCCAACCCGACCCGCACGTTCGCCGTCTCCCGCCCGGTGTACGTCTACTACGAACTGTACAACCTCCGCCAGGACGGCGACGGCAAGACGAACTTTAAGACGGACGTGACCGTCACCGCCCGGCAGGAGCAACAGGCGCTCGTCTGGCGTATCCTTTCCGGGTTCGGCCGGCTCGTCGAGAAGCCGGACCAGGACAAAGCGTTGACGTTCAGTATCCTCGATGCGTCGGCTTCTCCGACGGAAGCCCGGTATACCGCGCTCGACTTGAGCGGGTCTCCACCGGGACGGTATACCGTCGAGATCGCGGTGACGGACCTGAACACGAACCGGACGGTGAAAAAGACGTCGGAGTTTGTCGTCACCGCCGATGTCGCCGAGAAAGCCACTCAGGCCTCCCGCTGGCGGGTGAGCGGGCAGGACTCGACGGCGGAAGCGGCCGCGCCAGAGGATTCTATCGTCGTGCCGGTCCTCGCCTCGTCCATCCCGCCGGATTCCGGCGCGGCCTCCGGGGGCATGAGCGAACTGGCACGGCCGTCCTGGAACGACCTGCTCCGCATCCTCCAATCCCCCCAGTACACGGTAGGGGCGAGGGATTCCTTGCAGAGAAGCGTCACGGACAGCGCGGTCGGTGAGTTTCTTTCCGGCCTGACTGAGAGTCTGAACGAGCAGCCCGGCGTCGGTTCTCCCGGTGAGGGGGATGAGTATAAGGACATGGTCTACGTCCCGGCCGGGCCGTTCTGGATGGGCGGCGACAGCACGAACGCGGACGAGCGGCCGTTTCACCAGGTGTCCACTGAGGCCTTCTACGTCGATCGGTATGAGGTCACCAACGCGCAATACAAACGGTTTCTGGAGGCGACCGGCCATACCCCTCCGCGCCACTGGCTCAACGGGGAATACCCGCCCGGCGAGGCCCGGTATCCGGTCGTGGGGGTGAGTTGGTACGATGCGGATGCGTACGCGAAATGGGCGGGCAAGCGGTTGCCGTCAGAAGCGGAATGGGAGAAAGCGGCACGCGGCACGGACGGCCGTCTGTATCCCTGGGGGGATGAGTTCAGACCGGAGCGATTGAACGTGGGTGGGAATGAGGATTCCTACGAGACGACCTCGCCGGTCGGGTCGTTCCCGGAGGGGGTGAGCCCGTATGGGGTGCTCGACATGGGGGGAAACGTGTGGGAATGGACGACCGACTGGTACGGCCCCTACCCCGGCAACCTCACTCCCAACCCGGCGTACGGGGAGCAGTACCGGGTCATCCGGGGCGGGTCGTGGATGAACTACGACCTCAACACCCGGGCGTCTAACCGGGGGAAGTACTACCCGTCCGATACGAGCCTGTTGCTCGGCTTCCGGTGCGCGCGGGAGCCGAAAGCCGCCAGGCAGAAGCCCCGGTCAATCGCGGCAGGGGGGACCGCATCGTCCGTCTACGGGTATCTGCTCGTCGTCACACCGGGCACGTGGGCGGATGTCTATGTGGACGGCGAAAAGCTGGGACAGACCCCCCAGGCCGACCCGCTGCGTCTGACGGTCGGGACACACCTCCTCCTGCTGACCAACCCCTTCTATCACGAATACCGGCGTGAGGTCGTGATTCAGGAAGACGCGCTGTCGAAAGAGCGGGCGGTGATGGTGAGGAAGTGAACGAGCAGTGACGAGTGACCAGTGACGAGTAAGAACCATGCAACGACTGTTCATGCTGGCATCATGCATTCTCCTGGCAACCCTCTGCCGTCCCGTTCAGGCGCAGGAGAGTGCGTCAGCGATCCAGGACGCGATCGCGCGGTACAGGGACGGCCGTCCGGCGGACGCCATCGAACGGTTGAACGACCTGCTCGCGTCGCCCGACACGATCGGCGTGGAACGGAAGGCCCGCGCCCTGGCTGAGACGTACCTGGCGTTGAGCTATCTGGCGACGGGCCGGCAGGAAGAAGCGCAGGCCGCGGTCGAGCGGGCGATCCTGACCGAACCGTCTGCGCTCGCCGAACACGCTGACGCATGGCCGAAGAAGCACAGAGCCGTGATCGACTCGGCGGCGGCTCGGCTCGTGACGGATGCGATTCGCCTGTACGACGATGCCGAGTACGAGCGCGTCATCGATCAGCTTCAGGCGGTGGCCTCTCTGGACGGCATCGTGAGTCAGGGGCTCTCCGCCGAGGTTCATACATACCTGGCGTTTACGTACGTCGCCATGAATCGTCTGGACCGCGCCCGCCACGAGTTCCAGACGGCCCTCCAGGCCAACCCGAAGCTGACGCTCGACGATGAAGCCGTGGTCGCGCCGAAGCTCCGTCGCGTCTTCGTCACGGTCCGCCGCGAGACGCTCTCACGCGCGCGGGGGAGAACGCTGCGGAACACATTCTGGCGGTCCCTCGTCCTCCCCGGCTGGGGACAGGTGTACCGGGGACAACACGTCAAGGGCTACGGGTTGATGGCCGCAGAGGCAGGACTCGTCACTGGCGCGGTGATTGCGGTTCGATCCTTCATCGCGGCGCGGAATGCGTACGTGCGCTTTAGCACCGACGAAGCCTTAGTTATCTACAACCAGCGCCGGTCGATCGACGATGTTAACACGGCGGTTCAGCGACGGTACGACCGGTACGCGTCGAGCGCCCGGCGGGCGAACGTGATGGTTGGCCTCGCCGCGGGCTTCTGGGGGTTGAACATGCTCGATGCGCTGATCGTTGCACATCGCGATGAGAGCCGGTCGCGTGCGTCACACGATCAACCGGCCGGCCTGACGATGGCATGGGAGCCGGCAGCACAGCAGTGGTTGGTGAAGTATCAGGTGATGTGGTAATGGAAACCTGTCGGGGGGAAAAGGGCCAAAGGCGAAAAGGCGAAAAAGACTGGATTCCCGTCTGTGCGGGCATGAGAGTCATGAACCGTCCCTCTATTTTCTCGTCACTCGGCACTCGTCACTCGTCACTGCTTCTCGCCCTTTTCGCCCCCTGGCTCGTCGGCCTATTCAGCCTCGGTCTCTGCTCCTGCTACAAAGCAGAGCGAAGCAACCCGCTCGATGGCCAGGCCGCGCAACTGTTTGTCCCGCAGGTCCTCTCCCCCAGCGGGGGTGAACAATGGTTTGCCAGCACCACGCAACATATCCGCTGGAAGCCTGCTGAGCAAGTCATCGATTCGGTCGTCACCCTGCAACTGGTGAGCGACCAGGATCTTAACGGCAGCGGGGGTGGCAGACGTCCTCTCCCCTACCTTTACGTCATCGCGGAGAACATCCCGAATACCGGCCATTTTACGTGGGCTGTTCCCAACCTCAGTTCCCGGTCCTGTCGGATTCGGGTCGTGACTCGTCGCGGCCAGGCGGAGAGCGAGGGCACCTTCCGGATCAGCCCGCCGCCCGTTCTGAACCAGTTCCCTATCCGCGGGGAGGGACGGGAACCCACGGCACTTCGAGATCTGGTCGTCTTTACTTCTAACCGGGGCGGGAGCGATGACCTGTGGATGATCAACCTCCGGACGGGCGACCTGACACAGTTGACGAACGCACCGGGGTTCGATGGGCAGGCGGATTGGTTCAGGCCGAACGGGAACCTCCTGGCGTTCACCTCGGACCGGAGCGGACAGAAAGACATCTGGCTGCTCAACATGAGTCAGCTTCCCCCTCGGCCAATCCGCCTCACCACCACCGGGGGGGAGCAGCCGACCTGGCAGTCCAGTTTCCTTCACTATCCTTCCCTGGCGTACGTGGCGGCCGATCCAAGCCAGCCCGGCCTGTCCCAGATTCTGGCCGTCACACTCGCCATCCCGACTACGGTGATTGATACCCTGTCCGACCCAGTCCCCCCCTTTACCTCAGTCCGGTTGACACGCACCCGCTTCAACCTCTCCAGCCGCACGAACATTCAAAGTCCGTCCTGGGGGCTTCCCGGAAGTGTTAACGACAATGTACTCGT
Source organism: Candidatus Latescibacterota bacterium (assembly GCA_016209865.1). Taxonomy (GTDB): domain Bacteria; phylum JAAXHH01; class JAAXHH01; order JAAXHH01; family JACQVL01; genus JACQVL01. The sequence continues at coordinate 7,263 of JACQVL010000228.1, forward strand.
GTATGAAACCCGTTCGACCGAGTCGTTCTCGACCTTCCCAGCCCTGTGGGCGCTGGAGTTCTCCACCATCGCGATGGAAGCTGTCTCCCTGAGCCGGTTCACCACTCCGCCCGGCCTGCCCGCCACGCATCCGTCGTTTTCCCCCAGCGGGGCGCGTGTGGCGTTCAGCGCCCTGGGAAACCTGTGGGTCAAATCCCTGGCCGGGGTCTCGGCACTGCAACTGACGTACGACGACGCGGAGGATGATTTCCCCGGCTGGGCGACCGAGACGACGATCGTCTTTCAGCGACGGCCGACGCCCAACAGTCCCTGGGAACTCTGGACGGTGGAGGTGGTGGAGTAGGGGTTTTCACCCCCGGCATCCCAGCGTCTGCATGATCGTCGCCGTCTCCCGGTACGCCTCCCCCACCCACTCGACGATCTTCGCCGGCTCCGGGGAGTACTCCAGTTCGATGCTCACCGTCCCGTCGTACCCGGTCGCTTTGATCTGCTCCAAGTACGCTGCGATCGGGGTATTACCCCGTCCGGGCGGGAGGTCGCCGTGCTTCTGGCCGTCGCAGTCCGACAGATGCACGTGGGCGATCCGTCCGGCGAGCTTCTGCACGCCAGCGAACGGCGTCTTGACGAGGTGCAGGTGGGAGATGTCGCAGTTCGCCCGCACGTTGGGTAATCCCACGTCGTCGATGAACTGCACCATCCGGTCCACGCTGTTGATGAGGGAGAGGTGAAACGGCTCCAGCTCGATAGCGATCTCCAGGCCGAGGTCGCGGGCGTGTTCGCCGAGTGCCCGGACGTTCGTCGTCCCGAATTCCCACTGCGCGGCGGGCGGGATGACTTCCTGCTGCCAGATGTACTCCCCGATGACGAGGAGCAGGTTCTTCGCCCGGAACTCATAGCACAGGTCGAGAAACCGCCTGCACCGGTCGACGTTGAACCGCTGGACACTCGGGTTAAAATCGATCAGTCCGACCGCCACGCAGGCGACCGAAACGATGGGCAAGCCGCACGCGGCTGCGGTGTCGATGATCGTCCGCTTCTCCTTCGCGTCGATATCCAGCGGGTCCGTGAAGATGTCGATCGAGTCGAACCCGATCTCTTTCGTCTTGGTGATCCCGAACGCGGTGTCTTTCCCCGCCTGCGCCCAGGCGGAATTGATTAAACCGAGTTGCATGGAAAACCTCCTTGGATAGCGTTAGAACGTTCGCACGTTTACACGTTAGAACGTTCAAGACAAGAAGAGGCCAGAAAGAGGTTTGAACGTGCCAACGTTCTAACGTTCCAACGTTCTAACATGCTCCTTCGTCACTGTCTTTAACCTCCCCATCTCCTCCCGAAACGCCGCTTCCATCGCCTGCTTGCGCTCAAGGGACAGGAAACTGTACCGCACGCTGTTCAACACGATCTCATCGATCGCCGTGACATCCAGCCCGAACGGGTCGATGAGTGTCTCCATCTCGTCGTTGAGGGTGGTGTTGAACAGGGACGGGTCGTCGGAATTCACGGTCACGACCACCCCGGCGTCGTGCAGGCGGCGCAGGGGATGGCCGGCCAGGCTGGGGGAGACGCTCAGCCGGACGTTGCTCGTCGGGCTGATCTCTAACGGAACACACTGCTCAGCCAGGTACGCCACCAGGGCCGGGTCCTCGATTGCCCGGACGCCGTGACCGATCCGCTCCGCCCCTAAGGCTCGCAGCGCGCCCCAGACGCTCGCCGGACCGTCGAGTTCGCCCGCGTGCGGGACACTGTGGAGGCCGGCCGCCCGCGCCCGGTCGAACCAGGGGGCGAACGGCTCGGGCGGATAGCCCGCCTCCAGCCCACCCAACCCCAGCGCGATGACTCCATCCATCCGGCTGTCGATCGCCACGTCCGTCGTGTAATTCCAGGCTTTCTCCCCCTTCTCGGAGTTCCGGACGACGTCAAACACCCAGTTGATCTCCACTCCACATTCCTTACGCACCCGCTCCCGGCCGCGCGCCAGTCCTGTGAAGTACGTCTCGTACGGGATTCCCACGAACCAATAGTGCGTGCTGGGGGAGAACGTCACCTCCGCGTAGCGCACCTGCTGGCGGGCCATCTCGGCCCCAAACTCGTAGACGATCAGCTCGTAATCCTCGGCAGTCTTCAGGCAATGGGTGATGGCGACGTAGATATCGATGAAATGGTTGAAGTCGCGGTAGACGAACCATTGCTGCAACCCCTCGACCGTCTCCGCTGGCAGGCCAACATGATTGCGCTTCGCTAAGGCCAGCAGGGTGGCCGGCCGGATGGAGCCTTCGAGATGGACGTGCAGTTCCACTTTCGGGATGGCGCGGATGTAGCGGAGCAGGTGGTCGGAGTCAGGAGACATAGGGAACAGTTCCTGCACAGACGTTAGTGGTCAGCGGCCAGTGGTCAGTAAAAGAGAGAATAATCTCTTTATCAATCATTCTTTTCATGTGTTCTGATCATCGAATATTGATTGACGACACCTTCCGATAAGTATATTTTTCAACACTCATGACACCACATTCGAATCGAGCAAACTCTACACGATGGACTGGCTCAGTGTGTTCCCAACCCCTGTTTTACTGACCACTGACCACTGATCACTGACCCCTGAAAGGAATCACCCCACACCCATGCTGATCGACGGCCAGACGGAATACCGGATCGTGAGCGGCGGACGGTTCATGCTGGACGGCGGAGGGATGTTCGGGATCATCCCCAAGACCCTCTGGGCGCGGCTCAGGACTCCCGACGAATTGAACCGGATCGAGATGGCGACCAACTGCCTGCTCGTCCGGACTCCTCAGCAGACGATCCTCGTCGATACCGGGTACGGGACGAAGCTGTCCGCCAAGGCGCGGGAGATCTACGGGATCACGGAGACGGACGCGCTCGTCCGTTCCCTCGCCCACGCGGGAGTCCGTCCGGACGACATCGACCTGGTCATCCTGAGCCACCTCCACTTCGATCACGCGGGGGGCGCGACGGTCGCCGATCTGGAAGGGCACCTGTATCCGGCTTTCCCGCACGCCCGGTATATCGCCCAGCGCGGAGAATGGGATGACGCGGTCAACAAGCGCGCGACGATGACCGCATCGTACATGGATGACAACTACCTGCCCCTTCGTGACTACGGGCTATTGACGCTGATCGATGGGGATGACGAGGTGTGTCCGGGCGTTCGGGTGTTCGTGACCGGAGGGCATACCCGGTGTCATCAGGTGGTGATGGTGGAGTCAGCCCACCAGACCGTGGTCTACGCCGGGGACATCCTGCCGACGACGTCCCACCTCCGGGGTCCCTACAACATGGCGTACGACCTGTTCCCGTACGAGACGATGACCCAGAAATCGCGATGGCTCGAACGGGCGGCGGCCGGCGGATGGCTCCTCGTCTGGAATCACGACCCAATCACCCCGGCGGGACGAGTGATCGACGAAGGGAATGGGCAGTACCGGCCGGAACCGGTGGCGTTGTAACCTTCACTCTTCCGAATGCAACGTCAGGTGGACGGTGAGCTGGTTGTCGAGTTGTTCAAAGCTGAAAGGTTTCGTGACGTAATCGCTCGCCCCGAGTTCCAGCGTCCGGCGACCGACCTCATTGTCACTCGTCGCCGTGACCATGATGACCACGACATCAGGGGCGCGCTGCTTGATCGCTTTGAGGACCTCGATTCCATCCATCCCGGGCATCCGAATGTCCAGGAGGACGAGGTGCGGTTTGAAACGCTCCAGTTGGGCCAGGGCGTTTGGACCGTTTCCCGCTTCTTCCACCTCGTACCCCTTCCTCGTCAGGAAGGTGGTCAGGACGTTCCGGACGGGTTCTTCATCGTCTACCACCAGGAGTCGACTCACGGCATCCTCCATTCCTCCGAGATCCATCAGGAGTCGTATAGGGTCACGCGTTGATCGATCCTCGCTCCGCCGGGAGTGTAGTACGATGGTTCGGGGTTGTCAAGCGTTTTATTCAGTGGGGGCGATCCTTGTGATCGTCCGCATCGGGGTGAAGACAGTATTCGCCCAGCTCTTCATGGATAGGGAGATGGGGGCGTGAACCGCTCACCAGACCTGCCCCTCGAATTGGAGGGAGCTCTCTGCCCGCTCGGCGCGTTTGAACGAGCGAGTGGGCACTCGTTCGGCGGAAAAGCGGACTCGCTCGACCGGCTGGTCCGGATGGGATTCCCGGTGCCGGAAGGGTTCGGGATCGCGGCGGAGGTGTACCGCGCGACGGTCGGCGGGATCGGCCTGGATCGGCTCTGGCAGGAGGCCGGGTGGGATGCGCTGGGACAGAGACAGCCGGGGACGCACGAGCGTCTCAACGCGGTCTGTGCCCGGCTGCGCGCCGCGATCGAGCGGGCGCCGCTCCCGGACGTCACGCAGCGGGCGATCGGCCGACTGTATGCGGCCCTCGGCGACGAGGTCTCCGTGGCAGTCCGGTCGTCAGCCGTCGGGGAGGACGGCGAGGCCCACTCGTATGCGGGACAGCATACCAGCGTTCTCCGGGTACGGGGATCGGATGGGGTGCTGGAAGCAGTCCGCCGGTGCTGGGCGTCGCTCTTCTCCCCGCACGCCCTTCAGTACCGGCTCCGTCTGGGCGTCGGGCCAGTCGACGGCCAGATGGGGGTCGTCGTCCAGCGGATGGTGGAGGCCCAGGCGGCGGGAGTGGGGTTCAGCGCAGACCCGGCCGGACGCTTAGACGGTCGAGTGCTGATCGACGCGGTCGCCGGACTGGCGGACAGCCTGGTCTCCGGGGAACGGACGCCGGCCGAGGTGGAGGTCGACCCGGACGGCCGGGTGCGCCGCCGGTCGGCCGGAGAGGGAGTCCTCTCAGACGCCCTGGCGCAGGAGGTGGCGGCCGTCGTCCGCCGAATCGCGGCCGCCTTCGGGACACAACAGGATGTGGAGTGGGCGTACGACGGGTCTCGCGTCTGGGTCGTCCAGGCGCGCCCGCTGACGATCCCGGTCGCCCGGCCGGATGAGGGCACGAAAGTGGTCATCTGGACGGGGGCCAACCTCCAGGAAGCCATTCCGGAGCCGCTCACCCCGCTGTCGGAACAGCTCACGCTTCGCTTCGTCGACCTGACGATCCGGCTGTCCTTCGAGGCCTTCGGTATCCCCAACGACCCGGACGACCCGTCCCTGATGGTCTACCGGGGACGGTTCTACATGAACTACAGCACATTCACATCCTGGACGTCGGTCCTGCCGGGGGTTGACCTCAGCCAGATCTTCCTCCAGTACGGCGACCCGCCGCGTCTGATCGACCGGCTCGCGTTCCGGCGGCGGAGCAAGCTCCGCTACCTGCTCCGCCTTCCTGCGGCCTTGCTCACGATGCTGGGCTGGTGGCTGTTTGCGGACCGGCGGATCGCTAAAGTGGTCGTGAAGAATGAAGAGAAGATCAGACAGGTCATCCGGCTGGCCGTCCCGGAGACGCCGGATGAGGCGCTGGGACGCATCTTCGAGATGTCCGGTCCGGATCATGGGGTGATCAAAGCGTTCGGGATCGTCGGGGGGCTGGCGATGAGCCATCTCGCCTTCGCGCAGAAGGCGGCGATGAAGGCGATTCCCGGCCTGGATTCCGCCACCGCCTGGGCTTCGACCGCCGGAATCGAGATGGCCAGCGCGGAGATGGGCCGCCGGCTGGCGCAGATGGCCGACCTCCTCCGGGACGACCCACCATGCCTCCAGCGGCTGGCGCAGGCCCTGACGGACGGACAGAGCGGCGTCCGGGTGCTCGACGAGCCGGGTTTCGCTGGCCTGCGCGCGCAGTTCGACGCCTTCATGCAGGCGTGCGGCCACCGGACGGAGAACGAGGCGGAGCTGGCTCAGCCCCGCTGGCAGGAACGACCGGACGACGTCCTCCGGCGGGTGATCCAACTGGCGCGCGCCCCACGGCGGGACGTCAGCCCCGACGCGGTGCGTTCGACGATCCTGGATCGGGTGTCAGGGCTGAGACGCTGGTTGATCCGGATGATGATCGAGCGCGCGCAGTTCTGGCAG